>NZ_DS989861.1:0-35325 GCF_000155555.1 Coleofasciculus chthonoplastes PCC 7420 | reverse complement strand
ATCTTTGAGATTATTATCAGTTTTACATTGAATACATTTCATGATTAGGCAATTTTCATCTTTAATAATTTCTGTAATTGGCTAAAAAATCAACTCACATACTCTCCATTCCTCTCCATTCCTCTGCGTACCTCTGCGTCAACCTCTGCGTCCCTCTGCGTTAA
This sequence comes from Coleofasciculus chthonoplastes PCC 7420, assembly GCF_000155555.1. Taxonomy (GTDB): domain Bacteria; phylum Cyanobacteriota; class Cyanobacteriia; order Cyanobacteriales; family Coleofasciculaceae; genus Coleofasciculus; species Coleofasciculus chthonoplastes_A. The sequence continues at coordinate 35,161 of NZ_DS989861.1, read as the reverse complement.
AAAAACATAATTTTGAGGTTTACTAAGGCGCACATTAGGTAAAGGGCGCACGTCAGTGCGCCCCTACGCACCTGGGAAATTAAGCAAATATCTGATTTTTTAACAAAACACTATAATCTTCCCGTTTTCTGATTAATCGGTGAGTTCCCTGTTCGACTAACACTTCAGCCGGACGCGGACGATGTAAGAAATGGGACGACATGGCGTATCCGTAAGCACCGCTGTCGAGAATCGCGATAACATCTCCAATCTTTAACGCCGGGAGTTGACAATTGCGTCCCAAGTAATCCCGTGAATAGGTGGTATTTCCACAGACATCGGTGGGATACTGTTCACCCTGGTTATCGGTAAAACTGATAATTTTTCGATAGCCACCATGTACCGAAGGAACGGATAAATTCGCCACGGTGGTATCAACGCCGACGATTTGTTTGCCGTTTTGCCACTTAACAGAAACGACTTTTGCCAACAAGGACGCACATCCTGCGATCGCGGCACGTCCAGGTTCTATAATTAAGTCTATAGGTCTGCCGATTGTCTCTAGTTTCTGGGTTATCGCCTGACCAAATCCTTGCCAATCAAAAGTGACGCCATTCCCCTGATAAGGATAGCCAAATCCACCGCCAAAGTCTAAATAGTCCCAATCCGGTAATTGTTGACCAATCTCGCATAAGGAATCAATTACTTGAGTAAAAGCTTTGGTAGCATTGGTTCCGGTTCCACGATAGAAATGGATACCTTGGAGTTGTAATCCGGCTGATTGGGTAATTTTCAGCGCATCCGGGAATTCTTTGGGTCTAACTCCAATGCGGCTATCCCCGGTTAATTCGGGTACATTTAACCGTAATCCTAAGTTTAATCGGGGTAATTTTGGGGTTAAGGACTGATAGACTTGACAGCATAAATCCAATTGGGAAATACTATCTAAATTTAAGGTGGTAATTCCCCAGTGAAGAACTTGCTCCATTTCTGGATAATTTAAATTACTGCCACTGTAAACAATCTTATCTGGGGCAAATCCCGCCTTTAAACCCAAATAGATATCTCCGGGAGTATTCCCATGGAGTCCCCACCCCTCTTGCTGGAAGATTTGCAGCAACGCAATATTACCATTGGTCACGCTGGCAAATTGGAACCGAGTGCGCGGATAGGGGACAGCGTAAGTAATATAATGAATTGTATCCCGTAGGCGATCGCCTTGATACACGTAGAGGGGTGAACCGTAGATATTCAGTAATTCTTGGTCATGATTCATGAGTCATGGGTCATTTGTTATTATTTATTTGTCATTGGTAATGTCGGTGTTTGTAGGGGCGACCCGCCTGCATCAATGAACAACTCTTTTCCTATCAATTTTTTCGGGTCGCCCTTGGTTCTGATGTGAAGGCGCAAGGATGGTGCCCCTCACCCCCAGCCCCTCTCCCACCCTGGGGAGAGGGGCTGGGGGTGAGGGTTCTCCTTCTCCCATGAAACAAAAGCTCTCGCATCCTCTATTCTTCCCCGTGCAAAAAAAGCGAAGCATTCCTACATTTAGGTGTACCATTAGCACTGAGAAACCACTATAGTTCACAAACCGAATAATTTTGTAATCAACGGTTGCAACTTATTCCACGCTTCAAACAACGTCGCCGCCGTCGGTAATCCGACAATAATTCCTTTTAACATCGTTGTGGCTCGTTTCGCCATTTTCTGATTCCCCTTTTCCTGGGGATTTTTCCCCGCGTCGGCTAACAGTTTTACCTGTTCTAACGCCTCCGCTTTATCGTCTTCATCTAAATTGGATTCCGCTTCAATCGCGGCTTGCAGTTGTGCCAAAAGTTCTTTGATTCCCGGTTTATCCGGTTCGGGAGACTCCGGTAATTCATTGATGGCAACACTAACAGTACCGCTAATTTCACCAATGGCTGAACCCGTTATACTTTCCCCTGCACCTGCAAGTCCACTGATTTTACTGCCATCTCCACTGGTTATGCTGATATTCCCTTTACTTTCAGACATTGTATCTCCTTGACTATAATAAGTTTGGGCATAAATTCCAGGACGCTTAATTGCTGCTTCCACTAAACCTGTCAGCCTCTTAACCTGTCCATCTTTCTCCGCTAACAGTTGTTGTAGCGCCGCCGGGGACAAGGCTTGCAAATCATTATAAGTCGTGAAATAGTCGTGATGCAGTTCAGAACGGTTTGCCTGAGGTGACGTTTCAGCACGAATTAACACTTTATCGCGATGCTTTCCCCGTTTTTCAATGGATACAATATCTAGTTCAGCGTCAGGATGGGTTTCAGTAAGCTGTTGGAACGCGATGGCAATTAAACGGGGGTCATCCACTTGGTTGTGATAGAGGTCAAGGGTTTGTACCATGGGCGCGATGAAGTCGGCAAATTCGCCATCTTCAAAGTTCTTATTCCAATCATCCGGTTTGCGGTGGGGATTGGGGTCAAGCTTATCCTCTAGGCGCATGAAGACATAATCACACTTGATACCATTAAGTTGGGTTTCCGGAGTGATACCCCAATCTTCAATACAAGCACCTGTTAATGTAGCTCCGGTTAAGTCGGTGTAATCGAGTTGGGTTTGGACGAGTTTGGCTCTGGATAAATCAGTATCTTGTAAGTTGGCTTCGCTTAAATCAGCGCCAATAAAACTAGCATCGGCTAGGTTTGCACCTTGCAAGTTAACACCGCGCAGGTTTTTGCGGTCAAAGTTCTGAGCTTGTCCCTGTCGGGTAATTAATAGTTGTCGCACCTGAGTATCTTTAATATAGGTCATGCCAGGGCGAACGCGATCGAGTTTTTGGGTTTGATGAAAGCAAGTACGGGTAAGAGTAGTTTGTCTTAAGTCGGTACTTTTGAGTGTGGCAGATGTGAAGTTAGCATCGGTTAAGTCAGCACGGCGAAAGTTAGTACCGCCTGTAGCAGCAAAGGCGATGGCGACTCCCCGAATCCAAGCATCTCTTTCATCTCCCCGAATTGCTCGCCAGCCAATGTAAGCGCTGAAGAGTGTGGCAGCGACAGCGATAGTGAAAGCGAAAGTTCCTGCGACAGCTTCACCTCCAGCTCCGGCGACAGCGACAGCCAAAGCGACAGTGACGGCTCCAACGACAGCGATAACGACAGTAACAGTGACAGCCAAAGCGACAGTGACGGCTCCAACGACAGCGACGGCCAAAGCTCCTGCGAAAGCTCCAACGACAGCTCCAGCTCCGGCGACAGCGACAGCCAAAGCGACAGTGATGGCTCCAGTTCCTGCGAAAGCTCCCACTCCACCGACAGCTCCTGCTGCCGTTCCTGCTCCTGCGATTAAACCTTTGCGGAGTATGATGAAAAAGAAGACTGCCAGCGTTATCAAACTCACCCAGCCAGCAATAACGTTTGCGGTACTGCTGCTATCAAAAATGTATGCGACAAAACCACCAGCGAATCCTGTAAAAATTCCTGATAGTCCTGCAAGTATCCATGAACTAATAACCAAAGCTGCTACCCAACGCTTTTGTAGTCCAGCCTTAGCGCCGCTAAAGTTCGCCCCCGTCAACTTAGCCTTAGTAAAATTTGCCCCTCGGATATCCGCCTCACTAAAATCTGCCCCAGAGAGGTTTTTTCCTTTAAACGATTGACCTCTCAAGTTTTCGCCACTGAAATCGCGTCTTCCAGCAGCGTATCGCTTCAAAACTTCACTGGCTTTCATTTTTCAGGGAATAGGGAACGGGGAAGGGGGAATCAGGGGTGAAAGCAATGTATACTGTTCGTGGTCACAACCTGAGCTTTTTTCATACTGAATGAAACAAAGTGCAGCGAAGCATCTGGTTAGATTCTTCACTCCGCTTCAGTTCCTTCGCTTCGCTCAGGACTCAGAATGACATACTCTGACTGGAATGTCACTGATTTAAGGTTGGTGGGTTGAGCGAAGTCGAAACCCACCCTACAGCATATCCAAGGTTTTGGCGATTTCCTCATGCTTAATTCAGTGCTATTCGACTCTGACTGTGTGAGGTATAAATACGTGCCATAGCGCGTCTAAAGCAATGGTGTAGGGGGGGTTTTACCGATAACATTTTAGACACAACCCATAACTTAACTCAACCCGCCCTTATCGGAAAACAGTGTCCTTTATCCTACTACTGGCGTAGCTAACCTAATTAGGTAGATTATCATTGTACTTTATAGCTTGATCAAGATCTATGAATTATTTAGGATCATCAACCCTAACTGCTCAAATTCCTATTGCCCATGGTCTAATGATTTCCGGTGAATCCCTAAAAAAAATATGTCAACACTGGCAGATTGTAGAGCTTTCTCTCTTTGGCTCAATTTTGAGGGAAGACTTTAATGTCGATAGCGACATTGATGTATTAGTGGAATTTGCCGCAGCAGCTAGAATTACATTTTTTGACCTCGATGTTATTGAGCAACAACTGAGCCAACTGTTTAACCGCCCCGTTGATGTCGTCACCAAGCCCGCCATTCAACAAAGTCATAACCCAATACGTCGCCAGAATATTTTGGCAAACTCGAAAGTGATTTATGAACAGAGATAGAGAGGTTTTGCTGGACTTGATTCGAGCCAGCCGCTTAATTTTGGAATTCTGCGAAACCTTAGATTATCAAACCTTTGCCCAAGACCTAAAAACTCAATCATCTGTCCTCTATCAAATTATCATTATTGGCGAAGCGGTGAACCGTCTATCTCCAGCATTCACTCAGGCTCATCCAGAAATTCCGATTAATGCCATTCGAGGAATGCGTAACCGAGTTGTCCATGAGTACAAAGAAGTTGATCTTAAAATTCTGTGGGAAGTCATTCAAACCAACATTCCCCAACTCCTCCAACAAATGCAAACCAGCATCACCGAAATGACAGAGTAGTCGCAATCTGTTGTACTATTTTTTAGTATCTTAAATAGAATGGCACTGACTTAAGACTGACCGTGTGAGGTATAAATACGTGCCATGGCGTGTCTAAAGCCATGGTGTAGGGGCGGGTTTGACCGATAACGTTTGAGACACAACCGATAACTTAACTAAACCCGCCCTTCTAAGGGAACAGGTAATAGGCAATTCATCATTCATCCTGTAATTTCCAATACCATCGCCAAAACCGAGACGGTAACCAAAAGGGATGTAACCCAGAATACCCAGATACCGTTTCATTTAACACCCTTCTGCGCCAAACTTGCCACATCAACAATAACCAGAGAATTTCCCCAATTCGTCGCCCTCGCAAATAGGCGCTAAATTCCCCTTTAATCAGTTGCAGGGGTAATTGCGGTTGCCATCGTCCTTCCGCTGCTAAAATACCCGAATTTAACCAATATCCTACCTCAGACCATAACTCATTGAAACACCACGCGGTTAATGGCACCCCCATCCCCCGTTTTTCCCGCCACACCACCTCTGGCGGTAACCAAGATTCCACCGCACGTTTGAGGATATATTTTTCACAAGCGCCCCGCAGGTAGAACTCCCCCGGTATCTGAAATGTCCACTCAGATAACGGAATGTCACAAAAGGGCGATCGCACCCACAATCCATGAGAGAATGCTAAGTTAGTCGCCCGTGGGTGGATATTTTGGGCGCCTTTTAACATTAACGTCGCCCGACGCAATCGATCTAAAAGAGTCGTGGTAAACTTAGCGTCTAAAGCTTCTGCTAACCATTGTTCCGGTTGCACTGATAACGCCTGTTTTATCTGATTCTGAAATACTCGCTCCTCATATCCCCAGAGACGGTGAAAGGTTCGCAAATACTGTTGGGTAAACTCTGTATTTCCACCGGGATGTTCTTGATTATAAACACCAGCCGCAATAATTGGTTTATTCGTCCATCCAGCAAAAAGTTGGTCGCCGCCTTCCCCATTAAAAATCACTTTTGTCTCTTGACTGGCGGCTTGACACAACAGATATAAGGGAACCGTTACCCCATCACCAAAGGGTAAATCTAACGCCGTGGCTGTCGCTTGAATCGCTTGCTTAATCCGGCGAGGTGTCGCATCAACTTTAACCAGGGGAATATTCAGATAGTCAGCAACCTGTTCCGCATAGGGCAATTCCGAGACACCCGCTAACCCAAAATCTAAACTGTAGGCTTTAACCTTGACTCCCGCTTGCACTAATAATGCCGCTATTGTAGATGAATCTAACCCGCCAGACAGAAAAACGCCAACAGGTTCACGGGGTAAGTTTTCCAGTTGTCGATGAACGGCATTTTTTAACCGGATTTGCAGTTGGGAGATGGCTTCATCTTCATCATGAATTAACACAGAGGCGGATTGCCATTGATAATAACGCTGGGTGGTATGAGTGAAGTCATGTTGAGATGAAATTTGCCAATTTTCCAGCGTTCCAGCCGCTACAGAAAATATATTGGCTACTGGGGTCAATGGTATGGGAACATAAGAAAAACAGCTATAGCCATATAATCCATGACTACTCACCTCTGGTGTTTTAAGCAGCGGTAATAATAGCTGCAATTTAGACGCAAACCAGATAACCTTTCCCTGTTTTGTCCAATAGAGAGGGACACGTCCAAAGGGTTCGCGTCCTAAAATTAGGTGATTATTTTCTACCTTAACCCAAGCATCGGCTGAGTCGTTAAAACCAGAGGCGGATAACGCGGCGATGATACCGTCTTTATTAGCGAAGGAAGAAGGAGGATTACTGCCAATATAACCAACCTGCCCATTTAAAGCATATTTTTCAGACAGTTTATTGATGAACTTTTTTGATTTCGTTGATGTTTCCAAACCTGTCGCGACGACGAGAAGTTTGGTTAACCTCGCATCGAGTTGATCGGGTAAATTTATACCCCAATAGCCGATAAATTGATATGGATTACTCACAATAATCTAATTTTGAATTAATTTCAGTCAAATGGCGCTGAAATACGCATTTTAATATACCGTAGTGGTATGGCACACCGAAGCAAGATGAATTAGCATTCCATCCAGAAACTGTAGGGGCGCACTGACGTGCGCCCGATTCAATGGTCACATCTATACCCAATCTACCGTTCAAATTACTGGTCTACCCGTGAGGTTTATGGCGAAGACAACACAACTACGAAGGCTATAGTAGGGTTGGATATAAAAACCTCAATAGGATTATAGGCTAAAGCCCTTACTACGAACCCAATCTAATTCATTAATTGAGGTGGGCTAAGCTGTCATACATTTAAATTGGGTATTAGTAACGAGCAAAATGCAAAGCCTGCGGCATGGCTTCGCTAAACGCACTAAGCTGTCATGCATTTAAATTGGGTATTAGTAGCGAGCAAGATGCAAAGCCTGCGGCATGGCTTCGCTTAACGCACTACAAGGATTTCACCATAATTGACATTAAGGTTTAAATGCCGAACAGCTTACGCCAGTCGTTTAGTTAAAATAGGGAAATAGATTTTATTAATAACTCTCGTTAGAAAATGACTCAATTACCCCGCCAAACTGACCCCCCACTTCCCCCGTGGCAAACCCTGCCAACGATGTATGATTTACCCAGTGAAAATCCGGAGGAACCTGGTTTGCCTGATGAGTTCCATTTTTTGCAGCCGTTGTTACTGTATTTGACGTTTTCCCCGACTAATTGGTATCCAGAACGAGTGTTTAGTGCTTGTGATTTGAATCTCTATTATGACCCGACTCATCCCAACTGGTATAAACGTCCTGATTGGTTCGGAGTTGTCGGTGTACCCAGGCTTTATCAGGAACGCGATATGCGTTTGAGTTATGTGTGTTGGCAAGAACGGGTGAAGCCGTTTATCGTGGTGGAGTTATTATCTCCAGGTACGGAAGATGAAGATTTGGGTCAAAGGGAAAGCGAATTAAGACACCCGCCGACAAAGTGGCGAGTTTATGAAGAGATTCTGCGGATTCCTTACTATGTTATTTTTAGTCGCTATACTAATGAATGGCAAGCCTTTCATCTAGTTGGTGGTCATTACGAATCCGTAGACTTGACTCAAGGCTGTTTACCGATACCGGAGTTGGGATTAAGTTTAGGCGTATGGCAAGGTGATTTTCGCGGGTTTAACCGACTGTGGCTACGGTGGATGACACTGGAGGGAACTTGGATTTCTTTACCCACGGAAGAAACAGAAATAGCCAGACAAGAAAGTGAAGCCGCTAGACAAGAAACGGAAATAGCCAGACAAGAAAGTGAAGCCGCCAGACAAGAAAGTGAAGCTGCCAGACAAGAAACGGAAATAGCCAGACAGGAAGCTGAAGCGGCTAAACGACGGATTCAAGAATTAGCCGCACGATTACGAGAGTTAGGTATTGAGCCCGATGATTTGGGAAATAGGGAATAGGTATGATTATTTAACTGTAAACGATGATTGGTCGAGTGCGCGATCGCCTAATCTCATCCGCACTTGCCAATCCCCCAGGGTTGCAGTAGAACCCAAGCTATGACGACAATAGGTAGACCAAACCTCTCGGTCAATTTTACTGGTTTGATAGCGATTCTGATGCACGATTTGACCATTGGGGTTAATCCAATCACACTGTAAGGAAAGCTTTTGTCCCACAGGTGCGTCTTGTAAGGTAACCCGGTAGACTATCTCTTGGCGATTAAAGTCCGATATCGGTTCACAGGTTTGGGGATTTGAGGTTATGCAACTTCCAGAAGCAGACATTGCCGCGATCGCACGTTGGCGATTTACAATGAATACCGTAGAAGCCGCGATCGCACCCACTATCGCCACCCCTACTCCTATCCCAATCCAGCGATTCCGTTTTTGTTGAACGGCTAACGCTTGACGACGACGTAGCTGGATTAGCGCTTCATCCAGCAACTCTGGTGGTAGATTCAATTCCTGCAAAATCTGCTGAACTTGTTGGCGGTCAATTTCAGCCTCGTGGCGTCTGGCTAATTGATCCACCTCAGCAACGAGTTGCGTTAACTGATCTTGAGTAAGTCGTTCATCAGTCACAATTGATTACTTCTAAACCAGAAGCTTGAGACTATCTACTTTCTCTTTAACATAAAACCTCTTTTCCGTCAAGGTTAGCGCTGTGACCAAGACTCCGTGATTCATACTGAGTTGCGCTCAAACGTAGTAGATAGGAAGAGCAGGGGAAGCAGGGGGAGCGGGGGAAGCAGGGGGAGAGAACGTTATATCTTTGAATGCAACTTGGTATCAAAAGGATGCTTCGCTTTTTGTTCCAGGGGGGAGAATTCAAAGCCTCTCTCCTTGTAGGAGAGAGGTTTGGAGAGAGGTTTTCCAGATCCCGTGAAAAGTAAGAACAAACCACACCCCCAATGACAAATGACGTAGCTTGCTTCTCAAGGACAGCGAGTTCTCCGCCGTTAACTTTAATTGTCCCCACCTACTTACTTATTCAATATCAATTTTGCGAGGGGGGGTTATGGGTTCCTCTTTCAGGGTTTTTTGACCCGTTCTGGCATAGAATTTATATTGTTCTAGAATGATTTTTGCCAGTTCAGAGAGGGGAATTTCGTGTCCCTCCAGCTTACGTTTCAGGTAATATTTGAGAGACTCGATATAAGCTAAACCCAGCGCCAACGTTAACGCGGCGGCGGTAGAGGCGGAAATGGCACCACCTACAATTGTCCCAGCACCCGGTATCATTTTAAGTAAATTCGCCGCGATCGCTCGACCCACAGTTGCCACACCGCCCACTCCGACAATGGTTGAGAGTACGGTGCTAGTAAAAGCACGATCAAAAGGTAACCCAAAGATAGCCGTGATATTTGCTAGCATCACGGTTTGCATGGTAACTAATATCGGTGCATCAGAAAAAGGAATCGGAGACGCGCCGACTAATGCAGAACCCGCCACATATCCCGTCACATATTTAAAGGCTTCCCCAGCTTTTAAGGTAATATTGCGACTCTGTTCTCTCAGAAATGCCTTGCGTGCTTCGGTAGACAGAAGATTAGCCGTTACTTCGACAAGATGGTCTAAACCATGGGCTTTAATTGTATACTCATCATCGATAGGTTTAGGCTGGGCGAGAACCGCAACGACCTGAGAAACGGGTAAATTTTTACTATCCAAAAAGACTTGAAACTCACTGCGCTTTCGGGTTAAGGTTTGGGTTACGACTAAAATAATTGGTACATCTTGTAGTTGTAGCTTATTCAACCATTTTTCCTCGACTTCATCAAACCGTCCCGCCTCATGTTCTAAACAGTACCAAATCACATGAATATGTTCTTGGGCGGCTTGTAGCCGTTGCGTTTCAATCAATTCCGCGACATCTAAGCGCACCTGTTGAATCTGTTCTGGATTGAGTTCAAGTCCAGGTGTATCGTAAACCGTAATCGGACATCCTTTTTTCCGGTAGCGTCGGATGGTTTGGGTAACCGGATAACCCACCCCAGTTTCGGCTAGACGAGATTGGAAAATAGCATTAATCAGCGTACTTTTGCCCACACCTGTTTTGCCAATGACCAGCACATTACACTGTCCCGTGTCCTTTCCGGCATCTTCGTAGGCTTCGCTCATTTTGTCCAAAAGCTGATCAACTGAAAAATCCTCTGCCATTCCCAGTCATTCCTTGGTCGTTTGATCTGATAGAGCCACGCTATCCACTGTTTTCTTAGTGTATCAAGTTGTGCGATCGCGCTCCTTACTTATAGCAGTAAACACATCGATTAGGACTTTCGGCACCATTGTAGAGACGCGCCATGGCGCGTCTCTACATTACATTGCTTATCAAACTCTATTGAATTCGTTCCATCTCCTTAACCCCTGGTGCTTGGAGAATTTGTCCATCACAACTAAAGCGGGAACCGTGACAGGGACAATCCCAACTCTTCTCAGCGCTATTCCAATCGACGATACAGCCTAAGTGAGGACAAACAGCGGAAACCGCATGAATTGAACCCTTTTCATCTCGATACGCGGCGACTTTGTTCCCATCAATGGTGAGCAGTTTCCCTTCCCCTTTGCTAACATCAGCAAAAGAGGACTCATCTAATCCCTTCAAGCGATCGCCAATCCAATGCTTACCCACGTCCAAATTCTCTTTAATCGAGGTTTCTGAGATAAAGGGAGTGGCGCGAGTGGCGTCATACAGATCAGCCCAGGGATTGGAACGTCCTAAAATCAGATCAGACAGGATCATCCCCGATAGGGTACTCTTGGTCATACCCCAGAGACTAAATCCCGTGGCGACATAAATATGATTGTTAACTGGGGTTAGTTTACCAATGTAGGGTAACTTGTCGAAGGATACCATATCCTGGGTTGACCAGCGATACTCGAAGGTATCTATGCCAAACTGGGTGCGACCATAGTCTTCTAAACGCAGATATCGTTCCTCTGTCTGGGTAACTGTACCCGTTTTATGACTCTCGCCGCCAATCAGTAAGAGTACACCGTCATTGTAGGGCGTCGTCCGCAGCGATCGATACTGTTCACCGATGCCAATAAACATACCATCGGGTGCTTTGGCTGGATCAATTGAAGCGGCAACAATATAAGAACGTTTCGGATAGGCTTTAGCAAAAAACAACCCTTGATCCAGAATGGGTAAATTTGTGGTGACAATTACATCTTTGGCTTTAAGTACCCCCCTGGTTGTTTGAACTTGACAAGGGCTATCTTCATCAACGGTTTCCACTCGCGTATCGTCAAACAAATAGCTACCATTACCTGGAATGCTTCTCGCTAAATGGAGCAAATATTTGCGGACATGAAACTGCGCTTGATTTTCAAACTTTACGGCTCCTTCAATGGGAAAGGGGAGTGATGTCTCTTTGACAAAAGAGGCGGGAAGTCCTAATTTGATCGCCGCTTCCACTTCAGCTTCAATTTGACTCAACTGTTCTGGAGAATCGGCAAAGGTGTAGGCACTTTGACGGCTAAAATCACAATCAATCTGCTCCTCTTTAACCAGTTGAGCCACCTGCTCAATTGCCGCCTGGTTAGACTCTCCATAAAGGCGGGCTTTGTCTTCTCCCAATTGCTGAATTAGATCGGCATAAATTAACTTGTGCAGGGATGTTATCTTTGCCGTTGTATGACCACTCACGCCCATAGCAACTCGTTTCGACTCAATCACCGCAACGGTTTTACCCGCACGCTTTAACAGGGTTGCAGCAGTCAGTCCAGCGATTCCGGCACCAACAATTGCTACATCGACAACAAGGTTGTTGATAAAAGGAGAAAATGTAGACGTTGGCGTTGAATCAATCCAAAATGAAGCAGGTTTTCCAGCAATCAAAGTCATGGGTGTATAAAATTAGGCTGTATTGTTCTACTGTAATGGAGGAGTTGGACGTGATTTCATCTATCTTTGGGAGGAAGAATTTTTAAGGCGACTGTTGATACTCAATCTGGGTTGAGCATCTAAAATTAAAGTTTACGGTTAAAATTGGGGAATAAGAAGCAGGAAGTAAGTTCCAAGAAAGTCCACTTGTGGGTAGTTTTGGGTAAATCTTATCTCACGGAAACTATTGATCTAACGGACAAAGAATAGCTAATGAACCAAGAGCGATCGCAGGACTATACCTCGACTCACCCCTCTGCGCCACTATCACCTGGCGCTGAGAAAACCCAAACGCCCTCTAACGATACTCATAACCCAACCTTGTCCCTAACCAATCCATCTGAAAAACCTACCTATACAGAAAAGTCAACTCGCCTACAAGCCTGGAGTCAGTTGATTAAATCGGTGACACCTTATATTTGGGTGGCGGTGATCCTAATTGTAATTATCCCGCTGATCGGAAGTGGTTTTATTGCCAGTTCATTATCAACCGATGCGACGAGTCTAGAGAAGCCGGAAAAAGAGATTGTCACCATTGAACGGACTGTACCAGATCAGGATAAAATTGATCGCGCGATCGCAACGGCTATCACTCATGCTCATCATACCGCCGAACAGTTTGCCTCAGACCAACTCGATGGGTGGATTGATCAACTCATGAGTCGCGTGGATGACAATTTTTTGGATTGGTATTTTGATTATTTTAATCAAAAGAAACTGGAATTTAGCGCTCCCTTTGTCTGGGTATCTTCAGCCGTTTCCCACTGGATTGATACCACAAAACCGACTCCAAATCAAGCCGTCGCCGAAAAAATGACGGAGGAATTCCAAACGGAATTTACCAAACGAGTCCTCCGCCCTAAAATTGCCCAACTTCAATTGGAACATATCACCAGAGATACGGTAAATTTGTATATAGCTGACTTAGAAAACAACATTTCCAACATTCAAACTCAGTACCAGATTCCGCAAGGCGAATGGGAGCGCTATTTGGATGATATTGCGGTAACGATCCGAGATACAGAAGGCAATCTGTCTAATTTATCGTTAAAAGTTTTAGTTGGCGGAAGCACTTACTTATTTGCCAAAGCCATGATTCCCGTTGTCACCAAAATTGGCAGTAAAGTTGCCGTATCTTTTGCCGGAAAAGCCTCCGCTAAAATGGCAGCAAAAACGGGCGGCGCTGTAGCTGGTAAATTCGGCGCTCAGTTTCTTGATCCGATTGTTGGCGTAGGAATTATTATCTGGGATGTTTTGGATTATCAACATACCGTAAACGTTGAGCGCCCTGTTTTGCGGGAAGCGATTCGGGATTATTTACAAGAAGTTAAGGCGTCCCTATTGGATAATCCAGATAATGGCATTATGGCAGCGATTTATCAGTTAGAGGGAGGGATTTTGAAGTCGGCTTGTAGTAAGGGCTTTAGCCCTATATTCTGTTAGTGTTCCTGTCCGATATCACCAAATCGACAATTAAGGGACGATGATCTGAACCAATATCTCCGCCAGTGCGAATAGCTAAAACGTTGATTTCTGGACTAATCAGACAATGATCCAGAGGAATCTGTAGCATTGGCGCACCCTGGGGCCAAGTAGGGAGAATACCAAAACCCGATCGCGCATTTTTCAATCCAGTCTGACGGATAAATTTGCGGTAATAGGGAGACCACATTGTTGTATTCAAATCACCGATGACGGCATGAATAGTGTTGGTTGAACTTATCACCTTTTCCAGTTCTAAAAGTTGCTGATTGCGTGACTTAAAATATTCCGCATTAATCGGCGGTAATGGATGAGTGGCAATAATAGAAACAGTTTGTCCTTGCCACTGTACCTCAGTAAAAATAGAAGGGATATCATACTCGGTGAACGATTTAATATCCGTATTCCGCAGGGGAATCGCACTGTAGACAGCAATGCCAAAGTTATCAAATCTCGGATACACAATCTGGTAAGGAAGGAGAGGCTTAAGCGCTTCTAGTTGCTTTGACCAAATTGGATTAATTTCCTGGACAACGAGCAGTTGAGGCTTTTCGGCTTTGACTAGGGAGATAAACTCAGCATAACGCTGGTTATCACTATAGACATTTGCCAGCAACACTCGCAACGGTTGTCCTGAAGGCGTATTAATTGGCGAAAATTGGGGAATATACCAGGGAATAACCTCTACAGCATTAAGGGTTAAACAAAATAAACTGATCAACCACCAGGTTTTTCGTCGTGCGAAGGACAATAAAAGGAAAACAATACAACTAATTACGAAGTATTGCACTTTGAAGTGGGAGATTAATTCAAAATATCGGTGAAATTCTCCCAGATAAGCGACTAAGGATAAGAGAAAACAAGGAATGAGTCCTGTGAGTCCTAAGCCAAAGGCGATATTCTTGATTTCAATTTTTCGGGATGTTGGTTGAGAGAACCAGAAGTGTTTCATATCGAGTTGCTGTAGTGGTACAGTAAGTGGTCATACATTGAGATAGTATTAGTAGCGAGCAAGATGCAAAGCCTGCGGCATGGCTTCGCTAAACGCACTAGGAGGACTTCGCCATGCTTAACATTAAGGTTTAAATCCAAACAACTTATCCTCGCCATAGCCAGGGAAGTTGTTGTCATCTATTTCTGATTCCATCTCCCTTATGCAAAAGGGAGTATCCTATAATTACGGTAAGCACAACCTCAATGGGAGGATTTCCTCCAAAACACTAGAAAGTTACAGCCCTAAGCCAGAAATCTTCACATCAGCGAAACTACACTGTCATAAGCACGTCACAACAAGTATCTATATTGATAAATGTCAGCGATAGGTCATTGTGATTCCTTCCCAAGCAACGGATTCACTCCGCCGACGCCAGACTCGGTTAATACCTTATCCGTAAATAATTATCACAAAGTCAATGGGGGTGTTAGCCATGGGTAGGAGAGAGTTGATCCTAATTCGGGTTTTCTCTATCTGGAAACGAATTAACCGAACTCCGACAAACTGTAACTGACATCATCCAAATCAATCCTATTTCAACAGCAGAATCATTATGGTACTCAACACGAAAACATCTCAATCTCATGACAGTGACGCTTCCCCAGTAAAAAAAGCTGTCACCTATCTATCCCTGATGTTACTAGGCGCTGGTGTTTCCTTTGGCGCCAACTCTTTCATCTCCGGTAATCCTCAAGTTTCAGCCAACTCCATTGTTCCCCAATCCTCTCAGGTTTTGGGAGGAATCATTCCTCCAGCTAACCTGTCCACTCCCCAAAACAGCAATTTTATTACTAAGGTTGTGGATACTGTGGGACCCGCCGTCGTGCGGATTAACGCCTCCAAAACTGTGACCTCTCAAGTTCCCGATGCATTTAATAACCCGTTTTTCCGCGAGTTCTTCGGCTCTCAATTGCCGGAACAACCGCAGCAGCGAGTAGAACGGGGAACGGGTTCGGGGTTTATTATCAACACCGATGGGATGATTCTCACCAATGCTCACGTTGTTGATGGTGCGGATCAAGTGAATGTGGTTCTCAAAGATGGTCGCACATTTGCTGGGAAAGTGCTAGGAACTGACCCCGTAACTGATGTGGCGGTGATCAAAGTTGAAGCCGATAATCTCCCCATTGTTACCTTAGGGGATTCAGAACAACTCAAACCGGGGGAATGGGCGATCGCGATCGGTAATCCGCTAGGATTAGATAATACCGTCACCACAGGTATCATCAGTGCGACAGGACGTTCTAGTGCTGAAATAGGCGTTCCCGATAAGCGCGTCCAATTTATCCAAACTGACGCCGCAATTAACCCCGGTAACTCAGGCGGACCCCTGCTAAATGCATCCGGTGAAGTGATTGGGATGAATACAGCCATTATTCAAGGCGCTCAAGGCTTAGGATTTTCCATTCCGATTAATACAGCGCAACGAATTGCCCAACAATTAATTGCTAACGGGAAAGTTGAACATCCATTCTTAGGAATTCAGATGGTTACATTAACCCCTGAGTTGAAAGAAAACATCAACAAAAATCCAAATTCGGGTCTTACCGTTGATGAAAGCCAAGGAGTGCTAATTGCCAGAGTGATGCGGAATTCCCCTGCTGATAAAGCTGGATTGCGAGCCGGGGATGTGATTCATAAAATTAATGGTGAGTCGATCAAAGATGCCGAAGATGTCCAAAAGGTTGTAGAAATGACTCCAGTAGGTAGTGATTTAAACCTAGAATTACGCCGCGATCGCAAAAATGTTGAGGTAACAGTACAACCCGGTGCTTTGCCAACTCAGATGCAGCAGTAAGGTTGATCAAAAATAGTAGAGACGTGGCATGATAGTTGTAGAGACGTTGCATGCAACGTCTCTACAGTTCCCGGTGTCAATTCCCTTCAATTCCCTGTTGCACCATTTGTTTAGTTACGGGAGAGGAAGTCAGATCCAGAGTCTTGGGGTAGGTTTTCAAGATGCTTTCCACCGTCGCCTTCCATAAATCAGACAGAACTTGACGCCAAGCCTGACGCTGGAGGGTATGTGATTCCTGATTGCACCATTGTGCGATCGCCCCGGATAAATCTTTAATCTGATCCGGTAACGGTGCTATCCACTCCTGTAACTGTGCCAAATCTTGAGCTGAAAACAAGTCACGCTGATTATTTAATAGTTCAAGAAAAGCGGCAACTTTTTGTTTCTGAAATGACTGTTCTGTCTGTTGTACAACCTCTAGTGGTAAATCTTGCAGTTGGGCAATTTGCGGCAACCTTAATCCAAATTCTATCATGCGCGGTATCGCGGCTAACTTGGCTTTGATTTCACCTTCTTCTAAGGCTTCTTGATAAACTTTAGTTTGCTTGAGTTCACTTAAGCTGAACATCGCTTCAATCTCCTCGCGGCTTTTTTGGGGTAGTTTGTAAACAAGGATTGTCTCAATTAATTTGATGAGGTTGCGCTGGCTTGCTTCATCATCTATCTGTATTTGAGCTTGTGCGACTAATCGTCTTGCTCGTTCCGGTGCAGTTTCCTCATCCTCAATCACCAGCTTAATCATTTCAATTCCAAGGGAACCGGATGGGGTTTCTCCTAATTCATCAATGTAAATGCGTTTGACGCGATTGAGGGCAAGGATTTCACCAAATTGAAACGCTTGTTCTCGTTCAATCCTACGAGTAGGATAGATCACGACAACCTGCCAAGGGTGAGGCGGTTGGTATTGCCTCAAGTAGAGAAAGAGTTCACCAAATAATCGATAGTATAACGCTTCATCGGGTTGAAACTGAACTTCCAGCAGATAGAACGGTTTTTCGGCGTCTTCTGTCGTGGGTAAGAACAAACCGTCTAACCGGAAGGAGGGTTGTTTGATTTCACGGGAGGTGAATTCATAAATTGTAGCTTCCTCTGGGTCTGAATCAATGAGTTCAAATAAAATACCTGGAAATTCGAGAAACAGGTTATAGAAGATGGTGTCGGTTTTCACGCTGAATTGCTGGACATGGGCGTTCTGAACATTGACCACTATGCCAGGAGCGATCGCGAAAAATTCCTATCACCGTAATCTTGACAAATTGACAGGTTTACCCAATTAGGCTACATTAACTAAACGTAAGCCACCATTTGGTCAAACATAGGACATAATCGCCATTATTATGAATGCAGGTACGAGTTCATTTTTCCCCTTGCAGGTGTTTGAGTTTGAGGTGGTGAGGGTTGATAAACAGGGGACTATTATTGACCGCAGTTCGGAGCAAGCTCAATATTTCCGCGAAGATTTAGGCAATGGCGTCACACTGGATATGGTGGCGATTCCAGGGGGTACATTCCTAATGGGTTCTTCGGCAACAGATAAGAAGCGGTATGAGCGTGAAAGTCCTCAACATTCGGTAACAATTCCGCCCTTTTTCATGGAAAAATATCCTGTGACTCAGGCACAATGGCAGGCTGTTTCTAATCTACCTCAAGTCAATAAAGAACTCAATCCTGATCCTTCTAGATTTAAAGGAGCCGATCGACCCGTTGAGCAAGTATCGTGGTATGATTGCATAGAATTTTGTCAACGCTTATCGCAGTACACAGGACGAAACTACCGACTTCCCAGTGAAGCCGAGTGGGAATATGCTTGTCGGGCGGGAACAACAACGCCCTTTCATTTTGGTGAGACGATTAGCACAGATTTAGCTAATTACGACGGCAAATTTACTTATGGTGAGGGTGCTAGGGGTAAGTATCGTGAACAGACTACCCCAGTCGGGAGTTTCCCCGTAGCGAACGCCTTTGGCTTATTTGATCTGCACGGAAATGTGTACGAATGGTGTAGTGATCATTGGCATGATAACTATATAGATGCGCCGTCAGATGGTCAAGCTTGGTTAATTGATGATCATCAGAAGCATTTTAGAGTGATGCGCGGTGGTTCATGGTTTGATGATCCGTGGTTCTGTCGTTGTTCCCTGCGCTTCAGAAACGTGCCAGACTACGGGTTTCTCGATATCGGGTTTCGGGTTGTTTGTACGGCGGCGTGAATTGTTTAGCTACACCTAGGAAAAGGGCGGGTTTTGTTGAAAGGTTATCGGTGATATGTTTAATTGAATCCTTAAACCCGCCCCTACAGTATTTATTGATCGGCTACACCTAGGAAAAGGGCGGGTTTTGTTGAAAGGTTATCGGTGATATGTTTAATTGAATCCCTAAACCCGCCCCTACAGTATTTCTTGATCGGCTACACCTAGGAAAAGGGCGGGTTTTGTTAAAAGGTTATTGGTGATATGTTTAATTGAATCCCTAAACCCGCCCCTACAGTATTTATTGATCGGCTACACCTAGGAAAAGGGCGGGTTTTGTTGAAAGGTTATCGGTGATATGTTTAATTGAATCCCTAAACCCACCCCTACAGTATTTATTGATCGGCTACACCTAGGAAAAGGGCGGGTTTTGTTGAAAGGTTATTGGTGATATCTTTAATTGAATCCCTAAACCCGCCCCTACAGTATTTATTGATCGGCTACACCTAGGAAAAGGGCGGGTTTTGTTAAAAGGTTATTGGTGATATGTTTAATTGAATCCCTAAACCCGCCCCTACAGTATTTATTAATCGGCTACATCTAGGAAAAGGGCGGGTTTTGTTGAAAGGTTATTGGTGATATCTTTAATTGAATCCCTAAACCCGCCCCTACAGTATTTATTGATCGGCTACACCTAGGAAAAGGGCGGGTTTTGTTGAAAGGTTATCGGTGATATCTTTAATTGAATCCCTAAACCCGCCCCTACAGTATTTATTGATCGGCTACACCTAGGAAAAGGGCGGGTTTTGTTAAAAGGTTATTGGTGATATCTTTAATTGAATCTCTAAACCCGCCCCTACAGTATTTCTAATCTAAACCCTGGTAATATTTCCTCCCCTGACAACACAACAGGCATCGCTACAACGTCCACACCTGTTCCCTCTCGATAAATCTCCACTTGCCGATCCTGGTAATTAATTAACCACCCTAAACGCAAACCACTTGCCAAATATTCCTGCATCTTATCCTGAAGTGGCTTTAAGTTTAATACGGTGGTCATAATTGTATGGAATAGCAGAACGTTTGGTCTCAAGAGCCATATTTTCCCTAATTATAAATGCTCAACATACCGCTTCAAATCCCGCGCCATGCGTTGCATTCCCCGATGCTCATCTTGCCGGATAAAGGGGACAAAAACACGAGTGAGAATACCCGAAAAACGGCTTGTGTGAACATATTTAGTCCGACTCAAACCAATCTCTTGTAACTCAAATACGTACTCACTGCGAAAACCAGGAATCGATGAAACCCAGCGCAGACAAATTCCGGGTTGTAAGAGTGTGATCAAGGGTTCAAATTCCGTTTCTTCATCCTTGGGTAATCGTCGTAATGACAGGGACACTGCTTGTCCTTTTTCCAAGGGCTGTTCGGGTTCGCGGTCAAATAGAAACGTGTTCCAATACTTCCACTGCTGTTTGTCTAACAATACCTGCCACACTTGTGACTTGGGAGCATTTATTTCGATTTCAGTATAGAGACTTGCCATAATAAAAAAGTAATAAATCAATTGTGGGGGCGGGTTTAGGGACAATTGTAGGGGCGGGTTTAGGGACAATTGTAGGGGCGGGTTTAGGGACAATTGTAGGGGCGGGTTTAGGGACAATTGTAGGGGCGGGTTTAGGGAATCAATTCAGCTAGTCACCGATAACGGAACAACAAAACCCGCCCTCCCCACCACTAACGGAACAACAAAACCCGCCCTCCCCACCACTAACGGAACAACAAAACCCGCCCTCCCCACCACTAACGGAACAACAAAACCCGCCCTCCCCACCACTAACGGAACAACAAAACCCGCCCTCCCCACCACTAACGGAACAACAAAACCCGCCCTCCCCACTTTCCCTTGGATTGGGAATTAGGTCTACAATTGAAAGCTTGAAACCCGAAATCAATCCAGCATGGCAGACCTGACACCGAATTCCAGTTTCAGTTTAACGATTCGTATCCAACTTCCCAACCGCTCTGGGATGCTCGCCACCGTTACTCAGGCGATCGCACAAGTGGGGGGTAATCTGGGACAGATTGATCTGATTCACCAAACCCACAAAGTTACGACTCGTGAAATCACCATCGATGCGACAAGTACCGAACACGCTGAACAGATTGTGCAAGCGGTTAAGGAACTTAACCATATCAAAGTGATCGATGTCTACGATCGCACGTTCAATCTACATCGAGGGGGCAAAATCAGCATCGAGAACAAACTCCCCCTGAAAACCCAAGCTGATTTAGCTATGGCGTATACGCCAGGGGTGGGTCGAATTTGTAACGCGATCGCCGATGAACCCCAAGATGTTTACTCCCTGACAATTAAAAGTAATACAGTAGCGATTGTTACAGATGGTAGCGCTGTATTAGGGCTAGGAAACTTAGGTGCCGAAGCCGCATTACCCGTCATGGAAGGGAAAGCGATGCTGTTTAAAGAATTTGCCGGAATTGACGCCTTTCCTATATGTCTGGCAAATCAAGACACCGATACAATTATCGAAACCGTTAAAAACATCGCTCCTGTTTTTGGCGGGATTAACCTGGAAGATATCAGCGCCCCCCGTTGCTTTGACATTGAAGCCAAACTGCGGCAAGTCTTAGATATTCCTGTGTTTCACGATGATCAGCATGGAACCGCCATTGTTAGCCTCGCGGCGTTAATTAATTCCCTGAAACTGGTGAAGAAATCCCTGGAAGAGGTGCGAATTGTGATTAATGGTGCTGGCGCAGCGGGAATTGCGATCGCGCGGTTATTGCGTCAAGCTGGGGCGAAGATGATTTGGATGTGTGATTCCAAAGGGATTCTCTCAACCAAACGCACGGATTTAACGTCCCAAAAGCAGGAATTTGCCGTTGAATCCAGTGGTACTTTAGCCGGTGCAATGGTGGGGGCGGATGTGTTTCTCGGCGTCAGTGTGCCCGGTGTTTTGACCCCAGAAATGGTACATTCGATGGCACGAGATCCAATTGTCATGGCAATGGCAAATCCGATCCCCGAAATTCAGCCAGAATTGGTGTTAGATGATGTAGCCGTTATGGCAACGGGGCGCAGTGACTATCCCAATCAGATTAATAATGTTCTGGCGTTTCCTGGTGTTTTTCGTGGCGCCCTCGACTGTCGCGCTTCAGTAATTACCAGTACGATGTATCTAGAAGCGGCAAAAGCGATCGCGTCTTTGATGTCTACCACAGATTTAGACGCTGAACATATTATCCCATCTGTTTTTGATCAGCGCGTCGTGACAGCCGTTTCAGCCGCCGTACAACAAGCTGCACGGAATGAAGGGGTAGCAAGGCGGTAAACACTGATTTCACGGATTTACGTCATTTGTCATTTGTCATTCGTCATTCGTCATTTGTCATTTGTCATTTGTCATTCGTCAGGGAACACCTCGACTTCGCTCGGTGTGTCACAGGGAACCGGGAACAGGTAAGGTAGAGTTTTGAGTTAACTTCCTCATCTCCCCCAGCTAAGAGACGTAGCATGCTACGTCTCTACATTGCTCCCTCTGCTCCCCGCAGCACTTATTTAGCAAGCCCTAAATAGTTATTAGTACCCCATGGGTAGAGGATTGTTATATTACAAGTTTAGACATTGGCTAATTTTTAAGATCACCAGTTTCTTCTTAAGTTTACTGGTTACTCAATTATCTGGATGTCAAATTATATCAACGATTAACAACGGTTTCCATAATTCTCGAATTTCTAGCGAAAATGCTGTTCCTGTACAATTTACTTTCCCGTTTGAGTTAGAGTCGGGACATGATTTTTCTCAGGGGTTAGCGGCGGTTAAGTTGGAGGGGAAGTGGGGCTATATTAATCAAAGCGGAAATTGGGTAATTCAACCGCAATTCGAGTTGGCTGATTCGTTTAATGAAGGGTTAGCCCCGGTCAAAGTTGATGGGAAATGGGGTTATATTGATCAAACAGGTAACTGGGTAATTTCAGCCAAATTCGATGGCGCTAAATCGTTCGCCGAAGGATTAGCTCCGGTTAAACAAGGTGAGGATTGGGGCTATATCGATAAAACGGGTACGGTAGTAATTTTACCTCAATTTTACGATGCTGAGCTGTTTTCCGAAGGATTGGCAATTGTCGAAAATAATAATCAGTATGGTTATATCGATAAAACCGGAAACTGGATTACTCCGCCTCAATTTCAGGAAGCAGAACCGTTTTCTGAAGGGTTAGCTACGGTAAAATTGAATAACCAGTATGGCTATATCGACAAAACCGGAAATTGGGCGATTCCACCTCAATTTAAAGATGCGAGTTCTTTTTCCGAAGGCTTGGCGTCTGTAACTAATCAAGCGATGAAATCGGGGTATATTAATCATCAAGGCGAGTTTGTGATTATGCCTTATTTTGATTGGGCGGGGGATTTTGTCCAAGGTGTGGCTGGAATCTCGATGCACGATAAAATTGGTTATATTGATCAGCAGGGAAATATGCTAATTGCTCCCCAGTTTGATAACACCTATGACTTTTCAGAAGACTTGATCGCGATCAAAATAGGTGACAAGTGGGGTTATATTAACAAAATAGGTAATTTAGTCATCAAGCCTCAATTTGATAGTGCTTGGTCATTTCAGCAGGGGGTAGCCAGAGTTAGAATTGATGACAGGTACGCTTTCATCACTCATCCTCTCAAATAATAAATTATGAGGATAAGATTAAGAAAATTTATTGTCAATAATCGTGCAATTCTTGTAGTGCGAGCATCTTGCTCGCTACAAATACCCAATTTCAATGTATAGCGGTACTAAGACAGGTTAGGACATTCTTGAGTGTTCCCTGTTCGCTGTTCCCTCTGGGACTAACTAACGTATCCTCGTAGTGCTATATGACAGTAAAGACGTTGTATGAAACGTCTCTACATTCGGATTGCCAATATGAAAACACTATAAATTTATTCCGACGGACTGTCTTCCTCTTCAGAATCATTGGAGGAATTTTCAGATTCTGTTTCCTCATTGGGAGAAGCCGTTTCATCCTCTATTGACTGCTTTTTCTCTTCAGAAGAGGACGGCTTTTCAGGAGAGGGAGATGCGGACGGACTTTGGTTAGCCGGTGTCGGTGTTGGTTCAGAGGTTGATTCCTCTGTTTCAGTATCAGAGTTATTAGGAGTAGCTTGGTTTTCAGAGGGGTCTGTTTCCTCTGTAGCGGGTTCAGTATCAGAGTTATTAGGAGTAGCTTGGTTTTCAGAGGGGTCTGTTTCCTCTGTAGCGGGTTCTGTTTCCTCTGTAGCAGGTTCTGTTTCAGACGTTGATTCCTCGTTTTCCGTATCGGATGGCTCAGTTTCTTCAGGTGTTTCCTCTTTTGTTTGTTCCCATTCGGATAAGGGGCGATTGACAGCATATTCAAAGTCCATGGGGACTAAAAAAACATTTGATTTTTGCGATTTGTCGGAAAACGGATCAACTTGAGCATAGAGAAAACTGTTATTAAAATCTGGTTTTCCTAAAAGAATTTCATGGGTTTCATCGTTGTTCAGTCGCACCGTTACCATGGCTTGGGGTTTGTCTAAGCCATACTCCTTAAGGTTTTCCGGGGAGACATTGGGAATTATGCGATCGCTCTTTCCTTCAACGAGTAAATTCAAGAGAAATGCAACTGATGGATCACTGGCGGGGACATCCTTCGGTTCCGTCATGCGCCAACCGGGTTCAGGTTCACTCACCCGTTCAAATTTTCGGCTTTCTTCCTGGATATAAATGTTAACCCGTTGAATCTCATCTTCTTCAAAGCTAAACAGTTGCTTTTCGGCTTCCTTCGCGGCTTCCCGTTGGGGAGTTCCTACGATTTCATAAAAGTAGACAAACCCTCCCAGGAAAAGGGCGAGGATTAATAACATCCAAGTAGTCTTCTGTAGCTTCATTGGTTATTCGTCATTTGTCATTGGTCATTCGTCATTCGTCATTTGTCATTGGTTATGACCCCTCTGCGTCCCTCTGCGTCCTCTGCGTCCTCTGCGTTAAAAAAACATAATTCCGATGCGAACATTTTATATCACTTAGTCGGGGCGGGTTTAGTCACATCTGGGTAACAAATAGATGATAATCGTAAAACCCGCCCCTACAGATGTACCTTTACCGCCGTAACCACCACAGCATCCCTGCGGTCAAAAAGCCAAACGCTGGAACAATTAACAGGGCTAACCATCCCAATATTCCGGATTGGACTGGTGTTAAGTTAATTCGGCGGTCTTCTGGTTCTTTGGGACTAATCGAAAGGGCTTGTTCATCTCGCTTACTTAACCAACTCACGGAGTTGATAAAAATATCAGGATTGAGTTGCTGATCAAACCAACTATCTGTGGCAAAGTTTGAATTACCATACACAATTAATCGTGATTCAGCTTCGTCTTCTTTAGCTTGAGACTCATTGGTCTGGATTGGTGAAGGTGAGGCTTCTGGGGATTCCTCTGGCGAAGCCGTTGGAGATGCTTCTGGAGTTTCCGCTTCGGGTTCATCGGTGTCTTCTGGCGACACTTCTGGAGTTTCCGTTGCTTCGGGTTCATCAGTTTCTTCACCTTCAGCTTCTGGAGTTTCGGTGGCTTCAGGTTGATCAGTATCTTCGCCTTCAGCTTCTGGAGTTTCGGTGGCTTCGGGTTCTGATTTCGATGAAGCGGTAGACGATTCAGCTTGGCGACTTAACGCCACACCTAATACTAAAGGACCGGGGCGATCGCCTTCTTGTTCGTTAAACTCTAACGGTTGTTGTTCTGGCGTATTTTCCGCCCAACTTTGGGGGTTTGTGATCACCAAAGGAGTTTCCTGAATCCCTTCTACAGGTTGCGTGTCCACCGGTTGCGCTAAGGGATAAATCGAAAAGCCAGTTCCAAAATCTTGGGTAATTGGATGATCGCCATATTGCGTAACCAAGGGGGTTGCTGGACCCAAACCGACTAACCTCCCTTGACCCGACGCATCAATCACAATCTGATTCGTCAACATCACTCCCCAATCTGACAGTAAGGGTTCTAATCCGGGATTAGTATCGGGATCTATCATCACTAACAGACTTCCCCCATCAGCCAAATAGTCTTCTAACGCTTGCACTTCCGGTTCAAACAGCGCTCGTTTGGGTCCAGCAATTACGATTAAAGACGCATCATCGGGAACGGCTGGCTGTTCAGCGAGATTCAGGGGTTCGACGGTGAAGTTTTTTGTCTCTAACGCACTTACGGCTTGAGATAATCCACCTTCGTCTGACGCTTCTAACGGGCGTTCACCATGACCTTGGAGAAAATAGACCTTATCCGTGCGATCGCCAGTGATGCGTTCAATTGCATTGGTTAGTTGAACTTCCGATAACCGTTCCCCTTGGCTAATGGTTTGGACTAACTCGCGTTGATTGCCATATTCTAAGTAAACCTCCCCGATATAATTTACATTAAACTTTTGGGCTAATTCAGGTTGTAGCTGGGGGTCAATAAACTCAAATTCTAAATTTGATCCGTAGCGGCGGTAGTTTTCCAGGAGTTCTTGATCGGCGGGATTAGCGGGACTCTCAAACACCCAAACTTTCACCGATTGATCTAAATTTCTCACCACCTGCTGTGACTGGGGTGAAAGGGTAAATAGTTGATTTTCGGTTAAATCAATCTGTACCCCATAACGCACGCCTAAAAAGTTAATTAACCCGATAATCACAAACATGGCTAAGGTGGCAATTATCGCATTTGTCCCCACTTGAGTGGAACGGCGTCCCCAAAAACCAGGGGCGATTTGATCTAGAAGTAGGAACCATAAGCCAATGATCAATAGCCCCGCAATTAGCAGCGCTAAGGAGACAGGAGACCACTCACCCGCCACTTCTTGGGCGGTAATTCCCATGATTGTCAGGATCGGTCCGAACCAAAATAGATATTTTAAATACGTCCACTTAATCGGCTTTGTTGTCATAGTTTATAGCGTTTTGATTGTGTAGGGGCGGGTTTTACGATTATTGTTTCTGACCTAACCCAGATTTGACTAAACCCGCCCTGACTGAGTGATAAAATAGTTACAGGTTTGTCATCAATACCAAAATGCTTAGGGCGCTAAAGCGCAACTACGAACTTAAGATCGCTGAAAGCGGAAAGCTTCAATAGACTGAGCGGTGAGGAATATGCCCAAAAAGATATAACTAGCAAATAAAATAAGACTACTGGTATCCAGAACACCCCGAACTAAATTGGTATAATTCTCCATCAACGATAAATAACCTAACGCTTCGCCAAAAGCACCACCGATAAGATTAGCAATTAAATCAATTACCCAGAGGAACAATATCAACACAAACGTGAGGAAAGCTGCCAGGATTGAGCTATCGGTTAACGATGAAATAAACATTCCCAGGGAAAGCACCGATGCGGCGAGTAAAATTAATCCAGCATGGGCTAATAAGGGAACCCAGGGTTGAATGGGTGGATTAGCGGCATTCAAGGCAATCACTTCATACAGGAGTAACGGTAGCACCATAATCGTAAAGAAGGTTAGCACGCCTAATAGTTTGCCCACGGCTACCGCCCAATTTGTCACTGGCGAAGTTGCCAGCAGTTCTAACGTTCCCCGCTTCCGTTCCTCGGAATAAAGTCCCATGGAGAGAATGGGGAGAACAAATAAAATTAGAGACCCCATGACACTCAAAAACATATTCAAAAATTCATACGCCACATCCACAGGTGGTGTAGGCATTCCCAGTTGATCGCGTTGCGCTACTTGCTGAATAATCCCATCGGGACTTAATAGAATCCACACGAAAAAGAACCCCGACAATAGCCAGAAAAACCCAGCCACTATATAAGCCAAAGGTGAAGCAAAATAGCCCTGCAATTCCTTGCGGAAAATTGCCACAATATTGCCAAAGAGTATACGCATTAACGATCTTCTCCTGATTGGGGAACGTCTGACTCAGGAACCTCTGATTCAGGGACTTGGGATTGAGAAACATTGGATTCAGGGACTTCTGATGGAGAATCAGAGATAGGCGATTCAGCTAAATTGTTCCCTGTCTCTATTTCCAGGTTCTCCGCCCTCCGTTCCTGAGTCGTCAGTTCTAAAAAGACATCTTCCAGGGTAGCGCGAGTGCGGCGCATTTCATGCAATCCGATCCCAGCGCCCACGGTAACAGCCGCAATATCTCGTCCCGGATCAGTACCTGGTACCGTCACAATCCGAATTAAGGAGCGATTTGGGGGTAACTGTTGAGTGGGGACAATTTCGACTAAGCAGACTCCCTGCAACACTTGTAAAAGCTTTTGCAGTTGAGTCGCATCCCCATCCACTTCTAACTCATAGCCCGCCCCTCCCGTCAACTGCGCCATCAGGTTTTCTGGGCTATTGGTGGCGACGATTTTACCTCGGTTGATAATCGCAACGCGACTACAGGTCATGCTCACCTCTGGCAGAATATGGGTAGACAGGATAATCGTATGTTCACCTGCAAGGCTTTTGATCAAGTTGCGGACATCAATAATTTGCCGAGGATCGAGTCCGACGGTGGGTTCATCTAAGATAATCGCGGGTGGATCATGGACGATCGCTTGAGCAATTCCGACTCGTTGACGAAATCCCTTGGAGAGTTTGCGGATCAAGACTTTGCGCTTTTCCACTAGGTTACAGCGTGCGATCGCCATCTTCACCCGCTTAGTGCGATCGCCTGCGGATACGCCTTTAAGACGAGCGACAAAGTACAGGAATCCCTCAACCGTCATTTCCGGGTAAAGGGGAGGCGTTTCGGGTAAATAGCCGATGCGTTGGCGCACAGCCAAAGAATTTTCATGGACATCATACCCAGCAATTCGGGCAGTGCCACTGGTGGCGGGTAAATATCCGGCTAAAATACGCATGGTAGTCGTTTTGCCAGCACCATTGGGTCCGAGAAATCCCAGGATTTCCCCCGGTTCCACCTTAAAACTGACATCCTGAATTGCTGGAGTGACGCCATAGAGCTTGCTCAGACGATCCACTTCGATCATAAAGATTCCACTGGAGAGGATAGATATTTTTTTAGGCTAACGTTTATCAATCATACATAGTCCGACTACTGATCAACTGTAGGGGCGGGTTTAGGGAATCTGTAGGGGCGGGTTTAGGGGCTAAATTCAGATATTCACCACTAACGGAACAACAAAACCCGCCCTCCCCACCATTAACGGAACAACAAAACCCACCAGATTACTAACCGCGATCGCACCTCAAAAATGTCGGGGTAAAAGATTGGGGCAGGGCGGGTTTCGTAGAAAGGTGATTGGTGGCTCCATTAATTTTGTCCCTAAACCCGCCCCTACATTGGATTTCCTGTCCCGATATCAGATTTTCCTACCCAAAGGGCAGGGTGTTGAAGTCCAACTCTTCCAGACTTACAAGCCATTATTGACATTAAGGTTTAAATGCCCAACAGCTTATGCCACCCGCTCTGGTGCAAAATTCCTGTCGCGACTATCTTGGCAAATTAACTAAAATATGTTAATGCGATAAAGAATAGCGTGATCGCCACTCTAGGGGGTGCGATCACGCTTTAAGCCCCTGCGCTCCGAGGCACTGGTCTGGCAAAGGATGTGTGCTAGAATCAAAGCGAAGTTTGAGGTCTAGCAGATGAACTAGCCCTGAATGCCAGAGCAATCTAGTCCTGAAAAATGGGAAACTTACCTTACCAAATATCGTGTCATACACTCGCTCCAAAAGCTTTTTCGAGCGTTGTTCTACAAGATGATATGTAGAGAATTTCCGTCTAGTAACAACTTAATAAGCATAGCAGGTGTAAATATATAATCCTGCTAGTACGAAACAATAGCAATAATACTCCTTCTTGTATTTGTGGTCAGCTATAAAGGGTAATTCATGATAATTGGAGTATTCCTAAGAAATATTAAAACCTACGCAGGAATAAACTATATTCCTTTGACAAACGGACATGGATTCTGTGGGTTAGTTGGCAACAATGGAATTGGAAAAAGTTCAGTTTTAGAATCAATAGATTCTTTGTTAAATGGCAAATAGTGGAATTACAATGTGGCCACAAAAAAAAGCGGACTCAAAACAACAAGACCACACATAGTTCCTGTATATCTATTATCTTTGGATAAAGTATCTAAAGAAAATGCGAATACATTTAAAACAATAAGTGATTACACTTGGACTGTTGAAGAAAATGATATAAGTCCACAAAATCGAGTACATTTCAAAATGTTTCAAGAACAAAGAAATTCGCTGATAAATACAAAAAATCAAAGTAGCTTATTAATTCCATTAGGGTTATCTTATGACGAAGTGCCAAATTTAAGTATATTTAACACAAAGAAACTTGTCGAAAAAATAAAGGGGAGTACGGAGGAAAATTTTACTCAACTTCAAGATGAAGATTTAAAAAAGTTTTTTCGTCAACTTCATGAAGAAATAAAAAATACATTTGAATATATTTATATTCCCAAAGACATCGAACCCGAAAATTTTACTCAACTTGAGACACAAGAAATTCAAGCATTGATGGGTGAAGATTTAAATGAAATTTTAGAAAAATGTGTTCCTCAAAAGAAAATTCAAGATATTAACACAAACCTAAAGGATTTCATTGATTCGTTGTCAAATACTTTAGGAGAATATTCATTTAGAACGACGGGTCAAAGACAAGTCAACCTGAGAAAAAATGATGTGTACAAGTTAATTATTGATGCATATTTTAAGATTAGAAAACTTCATAAGAAAGAGGGAGAAAACTGGCTTGAATTAAATGTATTAAGCTCAGGTGAAAAACAAAAAGCAATAATTGAAGTTGCCTTTCAATTTCTAACTTACAGATCGAGTAATGATAATCTAATTATTGCTATAGATGAACCAGAATCATCATTGCATATGTCAGCTTGTTATGAGCAATTTAATAAGCTATTTGAGATAAGTAAACTTTGCTCTCAGTTGCTATTTGCTACACATTGGTATGGGTTTATTCCTACTGTCCAAGATGGTTATGTAAGTGTAATTTCAAAAAAGGCAAATCAACATGAATTTGATTTAGTAAATATTGGTCGCTATAGAGAATCAATCAAGCAAGTTGTACGTGAATCAAAAGGAAAATTGCCTTATGATATTAGATTGAAAAGCATAAATGATTTTGTTCAATCGATAATTACAAGTATTCTTTTGGAAAAACCATATAATTGGTTGATTTGTGAAGGTTCTTCGGAAAAAATGTATTTTGAAGCATATTTTGCAGATATTAGGAATGATAAAAAACTCCGGATTATTCCTGTAGGCGGTGCAAGCGAAGTTAAAAAAATTTACAACAACCTTCAAGTTGCTTACGAAGACTTCAAACAAGAAATTAAAGGTAAAGTTATATTGATATCTGACACTGATCGACAACTTGTTCAATATCCAATTAGAAATGAAAAAAATCTAGTTTGCTACCGTATTGTTAATAATGAATCAACCAGAAAAACAGATCTTGTTAAAATTGACTCTAACCCCGTATCTCCGAAAACAGAGATTGAAGACTCACTAAATGGAGTGGTATTTTTTGAAACTCTGAAAGAGTTTGAGAGTGCTTACCCAGAGTTATCAGATATTATACAAGGAATCAATCATCCTACAGAAGAAGAAACATATTTTTCCTTGGATTTATCGCCCAGTAAGCAGAAGATATTGGAATATTTTTTTGATAAAAATAATAACAAATTTGAATTTGCTGAAAAGTATTCCCAAAAAATTAGTAGTAAGTACAAAACACCGGAATGGATTGAAAAGATAAGGAAACTGTACACAGATGATTGATAGTTGCGAATCCCACGTTAAAGGGAGGCGGAGCCTCCCCAGAGGCAAATATTAAAAAATCTAATTCCATAAGGGATTAAATTAAATACTCAAACAAGGAAACTTAACCGAATGAAGGGCTAAAGCCCTTACTACGAACTCGAACTACGAACTACGATACTCCTGACCGTAATTGATTAGGGTTTGTCGATAAAACTCTGGCATTCCGGTATCAAAATACTGCCCTTTGACCCAATATCCCATCAATCCTTCCTCTTGGCGTAATGTATCCAGACAAGTGGTTAACTGAAATTCACCTTTATAGCGCTGATTCTGGTTAATACTGTCAGCTAGACTATCAAATATTTTCGGCTTGAGGACATACATGCCAAAAATCCCTAAAAACCTATCCTCCGCCATCCCTTCAACACGCAAGTGCGATCGCGCATAGTCCAGATCCGGTTTTTCACAGACTTGTGTCACCGTTAAAATAGAATTCATCTCCTGCCAAACCCCAGTCACACAACCCGCTTTATGGATAATATCGGCAGACATTTCTGTCAAACCAATCACACTTTGACCCGTTTTTTCATAAATTTCTAGCACCTGACGAGTACAAGGAATTTCGGTATCGGAGGTATAAACGTGATCGCCAAGTAACAGTAAAAAAGGCTCTTGATTTACCCAATCCTTCGCACAGAACACCGCATGACCATAGCCTTCTTGCTCATCCTGGGTTAAAATAGTAATCCGCTCTCCTAACTCTTGCAGATACTGACAATACTCCTGATTGGCATCAGAGAGTTTATCCAAAAGTGCCTGTTTCGGGGGAGTTTTAAAGAACGCCTCAAAAATTGCGCGATCGCTCGGTTGTACCACAATCCCGATTTCTTCGATACCACCGCGCCTTGCTTCTTCCACAATCGCCAAAATTACTGGCTTCGTCCGCCCATCGCGATCGATAATTGGAAATAGTTCTTTTTTTACAACCTTTGTGGCTGGAAACAGGCGAGTACCAAATCCGGCGGCGGGAATTACGGCTTTACGAACAATCTGACTGGACATGATCTAAATTATGAATTATGAATCAAGATAAGACAATCTATTTAAAAAATTAGTTTTAATCTCAGCACTCAAGCCGCAGTAGATGCCCTGCTACCCTACCACATCTGGAATGAACAATTTGCCAGTGGGCGTTTTAAATGGAAGCCACGTCAACCGTTGTATGTCCTCCTACTACGAATCTACAAGCTCTCCTCGGTTCAACGTCTACCCTATCGTTCTGAATACGGCGGCTGTCGTTCTTGGATTAAAAATCTGAAAGCCGTCCTAAAAGGTGTTCCTGAGCCTGTCGAAAGACGGGGCTTGCATCCCTAATTCCCGGTCAAACAAGCGTGAAAGAAATTAATTTATACAACCAAGAAAACAGTGATAGACTCGATCGCTATCTTGCTCAACAATTACCGGATTTGTCGCGATCGCGTATCCAAAAACTGATTGAAGAGGGCAATGTACAGCTTAACCATAACCTCTGCACCTCTAAAAAAGCCACCATTCAACCCGGAGACTCTATCCACCTAACTATCCCCGACGCCAAACCCTTAGACTTAAAACCGGAAGCGATTCCCCTGGATATCCTCTATGAAGACGACCAAATTCTGATTGTCAACAAACCCGCTAACTTAGTCGTGCATCCCGCCCCTGGACACGAAAACGGCACACTTGTCAATGCCCTGCTTGCCCATTGCCCCAACCTAGCTGGAATTGGTGGCGTCCAACGTCCCGGAATTGTCCACCGTTTAGACAAAGATACCACCGGTGCGATCGCGATCGCCAAAACTGACCACGCCCACCATCACCTACAAGCCCAACTCAAAGCCAAAACCGCCCGTCGAGACTATCTCGGCGTGGTTTATGGTTCTCCCGCCACCGAAACTGGTACCATTAACTTCCCCATCGGACGCCATCCGAGCGATCGCAAAAAAATGGCAGTCGTTCCCCTAGAAAAAGGAGGACGCTCAGCGATTACCCATTGGCAGATTAAAGAACGCCTTGGTAACTATACCCTAATCCACTTCCAACTGGAAACCGGACGAACCCATCAAATTCGCGTCCACACCGCCCATATCGGACATCCGATTATCGGTGACCCCGTGTATAGTAAAGGTCGAGATATCGGCGTCAATCTCCCTGGACAAGCACTTCATGCATGGCGACTACAATTACAGCATCCCAATACAATTGCCCGTCCCCTCTCTCCTAACCAAGGAGACCAGAGGACGGGCAATAAACCTGGGGACTGGATTGAGGTTATTGCCCCACTCCCCCCAGCCTTTAGCACACTCCTAACCGTACTGCGGCGGCGTGCTTCATCCGTTAATACCTAACGCTTAGGTACACGGGACATGTAATCGATATTCTGGGCAGACACCCGAGGAAGCGGATTAGGTTGGGCATTAACTCCCCGTGCCATATCCAGGAAGTTCGTGGGATCACCGGCTTTAGCCTGCTTGTCTTGCGGGACAAAACGGCGTACTTCGTTCTGCCAAATAATTTGGGGGAAGCCCAATTGAGCACGGTAGTAGCCGTCGTAGCGGGGTGATTTAATGTTAAAGGGTCTTTCACCTTGACGACGACCAGGCAATACACGACGCCGTTGATAGGGAACGGTGTCATAGCCAAAGTTGGTCAGGTACTCTTCGCTGTTGAGTAGTTCATCAACGAAGCCCTTAATTCCCTTCGTCGCCACGACGATAGACCAAGCAATTTTTTCGCGTTCGTTGTAAACATCGCGCCCCAGTACCCGTTGCACGCACTGTTCAACAAAGCGATAGTTGCTGTTTTTCTCGTAGAAACTGTTGTAGAAGGTTTTCGACAGCAGCAATCCACGAATAAAGTCCCGCACGGTTAGTTGACCATTGCGGAGTTGGGATTCTAGGAACCGTTCCCGATCCCAAGCAAAGGCATGGAAGAAGATCTGACGGTATGCCGCTTCGATCAATTCATCCAAGTCTGTGCCGAACAGGATGTTCTCGGTTGTATAAATCCTCGGTTGCTCATCTCCCGGTACTTCATAACCAGCGACACGCTGATTTTGACTTACCGGAGTGTAGCTTAATAAAGGTAGCGCCACGTTTAAATCTCCGTAATCTTAGAAAATCTTACAAACCTTAACTTTCAACTATATAACAGATTATGTAACCTTCTTACAAAATTCGTCTTAAAAGTAACCCATCCAGAACGCCAAGGGATTTGCCAGGGAACGACAGTGGGGCCAATTTCGCAAATAGTTTTCTAAATCAGGTTGCCAGACTGGAGGTCTTAATCCAAGTCCTAAGCAAAGATGAGACAAAACTTCAAAAAACCGCCGATCATGACCCGGTGATCCTATATGAGCATGGGCATATTCATGCACAACGATACCTAACCAATCTGGCGGTGATGTTCGTCCCACATCAACGAGGATGGTAACTGGATTGAGGAGAATGTTACAAAAGCCATCAATCCCATACTCCTGGGCTAACGGCGCTGCCCCAATCTGGATCGGACGACGTAATTCTGGATGAAAACAGTCATGACAGGCATTGAGACAAGAATTGAGTTCAGCGTTAACGGTATCAATGTTGTAGCCAATCCACGTACAGATGCGATCGCGTACCCGATGATTATCGCTGATATCAACCAT
>NZ_DS989860.1:174468-177565 GCF_000155555.1 Coleofasciculus chthonoplastes PCC 7420 | reverse complement strand
AATCAATAGTTTGAAAGCCAAGCATACAAAACTCCTTGTCAAAAAACTTCGAGGGGAATCAGGAAACTGAGACTCTCTCAACTAATAAGGATAACTTGGAAATGTCACCTATTAATAGGTGACGTTTCGGAGCCAAAAAAACACTCTAATATGGAGAGTTTGATCCTGGCTCAGGATGAACGCTGGCGGTCTGCTTAACACATGCAAGTCGAACGCAACCTTCGGGTTGAGTGGCGGACGGGTGAGTAACGCGTGAGAATCTGCCTTGGGGTCGGGGACAACCACTGGAAACGGTGGCTAATACCGGATAAGCCTTCGGGTAAAAGATTTATTGCCCCAAGAGGAGCTCGCGTCTGATTAGCTAGTTGGTGAGGTAAGAGCTCACCAAGGCAGCGATCAGTAGCTGGTCTGAGAGGACGATCAGCCACACTGGGACTGAGACACGGCCCAGACTCCTACGGGAGGCAGCAGTGGGGAATTTTCCGCAATGGGCGAAAGCCTGACGGAGCAAGACCGCGTGAGGGAGGAAGGCTCTTGGGTTGTAAACCTCTTTTCTCAGGGAAGAAGCTCTGACGGTACCTGAGGAATCAGCCTCGGCTAACTCCGTGCCAGCAGCCGCGGTAATACGGAGGAGGCAAGCGTTATCCGGAATTATTGGGCGTAAAGCGTCCGCAGGTGGCGATTCAAGTCTGCTGTCAAAGCACGGGGCTTAACTCCGTTAAGGCAGTGGAAACTGAATAGCTAGAGTGCCGTAGGGGTAGAGGGAATTCCCGGTGTAGCGGTGAAATGCGTAGAGATCGGGAAGAACATCGGTGGCGAAAGCGCTCTACTGGACGGCAACTGACACTCAGGGACGAAAGCTAGGGGAGCGAATGGGATTAGATACCCCAGTAGTCCTAGCTGTAAACGATGGATACTAGGTGTAGCTTGTATCGACCCGAGCTGTGCCGAAGCTAACGCGTTAAGTATCCCGCCTGGGGAGTACGCACGCAAGTGTGAAACTCAAAGGAATTGACGGGGGCCCGCACAAGCGGTGGAGTATGTGGTTTAATTCGATGCAACGCGAAGAACCTTACCAGGGCTTGACATGTCCGGAACCCCGGTGAAAGCTGGGGGTGCCTTCGGGAGCCGGAACACACGTGGTGCATGGCTGTCGTCAGCTCGTGTCGTGAGATGTTGGGTTAAGTCCCGCAACGAGCGCAACCCTCGTCTTTAGTTGCCAGCATTAAGTTGGGCACTCTAGAGAGACTGCCGTGACAACCGGAGATGTGGGATGACGTCAGTCAGCATGCCCCTTACGCTCTGGGCGACACACGTACTACAATGGTCGGGACAGAGGGCAGCTAACCTGCGAAGGCAAGCTAATCCCAGAAACTCGGCCTCAGTTCAGATCGCAGGCTGCAACTCGCCTGCGTGAAGGAGGAATCGCTAGTAATCGCCGGTCAGAATACGGCGGTGAATCCGTTCCCGGGCCTTGTACACACCGCCCGTCACACCATGGAAGCTGGCCACGCCCGAAGTCGTTACCCTAACCCTCCGGGGAGGGGGACGCCGAAGGCAGGGTTGGTGACTGGGGTGAAGTCGTAACAAGGTAGCCGTACCGGAAGGTGTGGCTGGATCACCTCCTTTTTAGGGAGACCAACTGATTGATGAAGAGAATAAATAATTAAAGCTTCATCAATTCGGACACCCTAGGTCGGTCAAGGAAAAAGTAGATTGGCTTTCAAACTGGTTTCGGTTCGGAAAATGGGCTATTAGCTCAGGTGGTTAGAGCGCACCCCTGATAAGGGTGAGGTCCCTGGTTCGAGTCCAGGATGGCCCACCTGTTCCAGGAAGAGGGGGTATAGCTCAGCTGGTAGAGCGCTGCCTTTGCAAGGCAGATGTCAGCGGTTCGAGTCCGCTTACCTCCATACTTCCCCAAGAAGCGAGCAGGTTAAGCCAAACACCCGCAAACAAGAACCGGAAAAAACAGAGCGTTCAGCACCTGTAGAAGTCAAAAGAACTTGCTCAGACTGCTGGACGTAAACGTTCAGTCAGAACCTTGAAAACTGCATAGCGAGAGAAAAAGTCAAAGTCAGATAGTAATGCACAATGCCAAAAAAGGCGTTTGTGTCTTACACAGACAAAAACCAAAAATAGATGGTCAAGCTACAAAGAGCTAACGGTGGATACCTAGGCACACAGAGGCGAAGAAGGACGTGGCGACCGACGATACACTCCGGGGAGCTGGAAGCAAGCGTTGAGCCGGAGGTTTCCGAATGGGGCAACCCCAAGTACGGCTGACTGAATCCATAGGTCAGCACGAGCCAACCCAGCCAACTGAAACATCTTAGTAGCTGGAGGAAAAGAAAGCAAAAGCGATTCCCCCAGTAGCGGCGAGCGAAAAGGGACCAGCCTAAACCATCTAGCATGCTAGATGGGGTAGTGGGACAGCCATAAGGGAATACCCGAGGCTAGACGAAGTTGTTGAATGCAACACCAAAGAAGGTGAAAGTCCTGTAGTCGAAAGCCAAAGGATACCGGCTGTATCCCGAGTAGCACGGGGCACGAGAAATCCCGTGTGAATCAGCGAAGACCACTTCGTAAGGCTAAATACTCCTGTGTGACCGATAGCGAAACAGTACCGCGAGGGAAAGGTGAAAAGAACCCCGGAAGGGGAGTGAAATAGAACATGAAACCGTTAGCTTACAAGCAATGGGAGGACGATTCAACGTCTGACCGTGTGCCTGTTGAAGAATGAGCCGGCGACTTACAGGTCGTGGCAGGTTAAGGCAGAAAATGCTGCAGCCAAAGCGAAAGCGAGTCCGAATAGGGCGATAAGTCACGATTTGTAGACCCGAACCCGGGTGATCTAACCATGTCCAGGATGAAGCTTGGGTAACACCAAGTGGAGGTCCGCACCGACCGATGTTGAAAAATCGGCGGATGAGGTGTGGTTAGGGGTGAAATGCCAATCGAACCCGGAGCTAGCTGGTTCTCCCCGAAATGTGTTTAGGCGCAGCGGTTGAGGTTTAAGTCGGGGGGTAAAGCACTGTTTCGGTGCGGGCTGCGAGAGCGGTACCAAATCGAGACAAACTCTGAATACCCGATGTACACT
>NZ_DS989860.1:141968-169468 GCF_000155555.1 Coleofasciculus chthonoplastes PCC 7420 | reverse complement strand
TAATCTCAAAGTACGTCCTCGGTTTTTGGAGAACTTTCACGGAGATACCTTGCGGGTAGATGTTGTACCCTTTGAAGATTAAAGGAGTAAGGTGCGGGAGATGGAGAAGATGGGGCGCGATGTTCCAGACGTGATGACAGAAGCGTCTGGGAGATGGGGGAGTGAACTCAACATTGAGTCAGGGCGGGTTTCGTACCAACGTTACCATCATCAACCACAAGAAAGTCCTTAAACCCGCCCCTACAAACCAGGTTCCCTCAAGGGTGGCGAAGGAGTCTCTAGTGCAGCGGGCATAAAAATACTTGAGCAGCTTCGTAGATACGATGAAGCAGGGGGAGCAGAGGGAGCAGGGGAAGCGGGGGGAGATATTAGCTGTTCAGTTATTTCTGCCTTCTTGCACTAGTAATATCATGTCCTTATCGTCAGTTATCATTTACTTCTCCCTGGCAACCTTCTTCTTTCCCTTCTACCATCTGCCATCTGTCCTGGAGCCTTGTCTCCACCAATGGTGTAAGTATTCAACCGGACATGATATAAACAATCAGCAATCACCAGGTATTTATTATGACAACGATTACTCATTACCTTTGTATTGGCTGTCCCCTAGGTTGCCGTTTAGAAGTTGAAGATGAAGACAACAAGCTTGTCGAAGTGCGGGGTTTTAACTGCAAACGGGGACAAGAGTATGCTAAACAAGAACATACCGAACCTCGCCGCATGGTAACAACAACTGTACAGGTAGAACAAGGGCGTTGGGCTAGACTGCCGGTAAAAACTAATATGGCTATTCCTAAAGAAAAAATGCAGGAATTGTGCCAAGCGCTGCGTCAAGTGAAACTAACTGCACCTGTGAAAATGGGTGAGGTGATTTTGGCGAATGCCTTGGAAACAGGGGCGGATGTGGTTGCTACCAGAGACATGCCAGCCGCTTAAATTAGATTTATTCTGTCCTCGGACGAAGTGAAGGATTTCGTTCGAGGACAGATTACCTCTTTGACTGCAACTTGGTATAAACTCGCCCTGGTCAAATTGCAAAATTGAGTCAACCAGAGAACTTCCCCATCTCCCTGTTTCCTCGCTGGAAATGTTAATGGTAGCTTAGACGATTACTTGAAACACATTATAGTATAGATAGCCACCGTGTTTGAAGTTGAGTTGACCGACCAAGCGATCGAGGATTCTATGATGCACTGGGATTATCGGGTATTCTTTGAGGATAGTGGCTACACAATTCGTACCGTATATTATGATGACCACGGTGCGATAGCTGCCTGTTCGGAAAAGCCGCTCAAGCCTTTCGGAGAATCACTCGAAGATCTGCAAGACGAATTACATCTTTTACAGGCGGCTTTAAAAAAGAACGTTCTTTCGGCTTCTGATGTGCCAGAGCAAAGCGTTCGCCCGAAGGTAAAGCGGGGAAAATCGTTAAAGGCGGTTCGCGAGCAACTTGGCTTACACAAAGAAGCGGCTAAAGAGGTTAGGAAAGCCAAGCGTGGTTACTAGAGCTCGCGGATCTAGAACACTTCGCTCAAACGGGTGATTCGTCGTCCTTTCCACCCGAATGCTCCCCATCGTAGCGCACTTGTGTAGGGGCGGGTTTCACAACTATCGTTTATGACTTCACCCAAATGGAACTAAACCCGCCCCGATCCAATTGTGATTTTGATTCAACTGAGAACTCCCCCATCTCCGCGACAAAGGACGAATGACAAAGGACAAATCATTGACAGCGATCGCAGATTCCATGTACCGTCACTTCATAGCTTTCAGCTTGCATACCAGAAGGTAGGCGGTTCAAACCAACGCTTTCAAATGTATCCCAAGGAATATCTTTAATCGCACCGCAACAGCGACAACGAAAATGATGGTGGCGATCAACATTCGCATCGTAACGACAGACACCTTCCTCTAATAAAACTTCCCGCACCAGTCCCACTTCCCGCAGTGCTTGTAGCGCACTGTATACAGTCGCTTGAGAAGACGTTGGCGCTTGGTGATTGAGATCGCTGAGGATTTGATCTGCCGTCGGGTGATCAAAACGAGTCAGCAAATTGGCATAGACAGAAAATCGCTGTGGGGTAACCCTCAACCCCTTGGATTTCAAGACTTTAATCAGGTTTTCTGCTTGCTGCTGCATGGTATTCACCGTTTTCATAAGCAGTTCTTTAATTATAACACTCTTTTTTAGGAGTTATACTTGTCTAGCAGCTAGACTGAAAAATAAGTATTTATTACTATTGACTCATTCTTAAATCAGAATTATTCTGAGTTATAGTTAGATATAGCTAAAGCAAACAAAAATCTAGTCGTCTGTAAAACGAGGTAAATATGGCTGTTATTGATCGTGTACCCGACGCTGTGTTCAAGACTCGCGTGCGTGATGAGTCTGTAGGGGGTTCAAATCCCTACCGTTGGCAAGATCGGACAACGCAGGAAATCTTTGGTGGCAAAAAAGTTGTTGTGTTTTCCTTACCGGGTGCGTTTACACCCACCTGTTCATCTAACCACCTGCCTCGCTATGAGGAACTCTATGATGAGTTCAAGGCACAGGGTATCGATGAAATCATTTGCCTGTCGGTGAATGATGCGTTTGTCATGTTCCAGTGGGGTAAGCAGCAAGGGGCAAAGAATGTGTTATTGCTCCCCGATGGTAATGGCGAGTTTACCCGCAAGATGGGAATGCTAGTCGATAAGTCCAACCTGGGTTTCGGAATGCGTTCCTGGCGCTATTCGATGCTGGTGAACGACGGCAAGATTGAAAAATTCTTTGCTGAACCTGGTTACAGCGACAACTGCCCGGATGACCCCTTTGAAGTCTCCGATGCGGATACGATGCTTGCTTCCCTGAAGGGACAAGAATCCGCAGGTGTATCTGAGCCACGTATGGCATTTGTTGGTTAATTTGAACTACCATCTGTGGGGACACGACATGTCGTGTCCCTACCGTTTGTGTATGATGATGTTGGGTGTCTTCTCACTGTGCCAGCCGACACCTGATTCAACTACCTGAATAACTCAAAGACTTGTCTGCAGAACTGTTTGAGCTTGTCACTCACCTCCGGTGCAGGCTGATAATTACCGACACATTGCCAGTTCTCAACCGTCGAAAGTCGCCAAGCTTCTCCTTGATGATTAAATCCTGCCGCATCTAAACCGATCAAGCGATGAGACTGTTCTAAGGGATCTTGGTAAAACCGAATTTGTAGTAAGATGCTGCGGCTTTGTAACTTTCTACTCCACCCAGGAAAGTGAAAACCGATATCGATTGAGTCAGGATCAACTAGATTGCGAGTATCGGGGTCATTTTGCCAAGGTTTCAAGTCCGCCTTGGCATCGGGAAACTGGGACTTAAACAAGTTGACTATGGCGGCTATCTTGGTGGTTACCTCTAAACCCTTGGCTTGTTCCGCAGCATTCATGATTAAATCTCCTATGGTTAACGCTTATTTACAAGATTGCTTCATTATTTATTACAATTAGCGAGTCTGTTGGCTATCTGTTTAGCAGACAGGGGATATGTTGTGATTTGTTGACAATTCCCGGAGATCAGAAATTACCAGGAAAACTTGCTCAAACGTCTACAGGGCGGTAAGCTCAAAGCACGGTCAAGGTGTAGGAAAAAAAGCGTGTCCATTCAGGAAAAGTCCATTCAGGTCGGGTCGCTAGAGTGGTTTTATCGGGAAGCTACTCCAGTTAATCCCAGTACACAACCCCCAGTGCTGCTGCTTCATGGTTTACCCTCCCAGAGTTACTCATGGTCAGCACTGATGCCCGATTTAGCCGAAAAAGGATTCCGTGCGATCGCGCCGGACTGGATTGGTGCGGGTTTCTCAGCTAAACCAGACCGTCGTAAGTTTGCCTATACGCCAGATGCTTTTATTAAAGCCTTAGCAGAATTTATCCAACATCTGCAAATCGAGCGATTTTATCTGGTTGTCCAAGGGTTTCTGGGTTCAGTGGGACTCCAATACGCTTTGCGTTACCCCGATCAGGTTGAACGGTTAGCCATTCTCAACACCCCTGTCTCATCAGCAAGTCAGTTACCGTGGAAGATCAAGCAATTGGGCTTACCCTTGGTCGGTGATATGTTGACCCAAGATCCCTTGTTGGTCGATCGCACCTTAGAAGGCGGTAGTGGCTATCGCGTGTCTGATAAAGATTTAGACGTATATCGCCGTCCCTTTCTCAGCAGTTCTGATGCTGGGCGAAGTTTACTAATGACCGTTAAAAATCTGCAATTTAAATCATCTATGGCAGAAATCGAAGCCGGATTTCGCAACTGGAATCAACCCACATTGATTCTTTGGGGGATAAAAGATCCGTGGCTTCCCTTGGTTCAAGTTCAAGAATTTGCCAAAATGATTAAGAATGTCGAATTGGTAGAACTAGAAGAAGCCGGACATTATCCCCAAGATCATTGGTCTGAGAAGGTGAGTAATAATCTGCTGCTGTTTCTACGCCGTCAAGCGTTGTAAAGAGAGGAGTTGGGGTTGTAGAGACGTTCCGGTGAAACGTCTGGAAGCTAGAGGAGAAAAAATTAAATTAGAGTTTTCTACAAGTAGTAAGCTGTTCGGCATTCAAACCTTAATGTCAAACCCAAACGTGCATCAAAACAATAAACGGCATTCATCTGATGTCCTACTGATCCTGGCGACTGCTATATAACCTCCGTAAATCTACTGAAATGAATCAATTGGGGTCAAGTTGATATCCGTAAAATCCCCCTGGAATGGCTAAAAAATAAACAGCTAGGATACAAGAACGAAATAGCTGGGCATCCGCCAGAACCTTATGGCTAAGATTTTAGTAATTGAAGACGAATTATCCGTTCGAGACAATATTCTAGAGTTGCTCGAAGCCAACAATTTTCAGGTCACTGAGTCAGACAATGGATTAGCAGGTATCCAACTCGCGACCCAACAATTACCCGATTTAATTGTTTGTGATGTGATGATGCCAGAATTAGATGGCTACGAGGTGTTAACCGCCTTGCGCTCTAATCCAGCCACACAGACGATTCCCTTCATCTTCCTCACCGCTAAAGCCAGCCGAGATGACTGGCGACAAGGAATGGAACTTGGTTCCGATGACTATCTGACCAAACCATTTACCGCTAAAGAACTTCTTAGCGCGATCGCGACTCGTTTGTCAAAGCAGATGGCAATTCAGCAGCAGTCTGAAGCCAAGTTGGATGAGCTACGCAGTAATATCACCTCGGCTTTACCAAGAGAACTGCAAACTCCCCTAAATAGTATCGTTGGTACATCACATACACTGCTGGCGGACTATATTGAAGCCGCATCTGTCAGATCGATGATCGAAGATATTCAAGCGTCTGGACAGCAATTATCTCGGTCGATTCAAAACTTTTTACTTTATGCTGAATTAGAATTAGCCGAAACCTCCAGTGAACGGCGTCGAACCTTTCAAACCTATCAAACGCGATTTTCATCAGCAATTATTTCCGCTCAAGCGATTGCCAAGGCGCGAGAGTTCAATCGAGAGTCTGATCTACTACTAAATTTAACCGATACCGCTGTACAAATGGCAGCACCTCGACTTCAGAAGTTAGTTTTTGAACTTGTCGATAACGCTTTTTAATTTTCCCCCGATGGCACACCTGTTACTGTCACCAGTATAGTTAAAAAAAATCGACTGGTCTTGGCAATTAGTAATCAAGGGACAGGAATGACGGCAGAACAAATTGTCCAAGTGGGAGGCTATATGCAGTTTGAGCGCAAACTCTATGATCAGCAAGGTTCCGGATTGGGGTTAACAATTGCTAAACGCCTTACTCAATTCCATGGGGGTGAATTCGTCATTGAAAGCGTTCCGGATAAGCAAACTATTGTTACTGTTTCATTACCCGTTTCGAGATAATTGATGCTGTAATTGAATGGAACGCAAACAATATAGCATTACCCTCTGCAATAGTGGAAGTATTCAGCCAAACAGGGAATATTTAGGTTGGTTTACTGGTATAAACTCAACCCAAATATTCACCATTTTAGCAGCGACGTCAAGCTACTCAAAACCTGACTCAATTGTCTCTAAGAATGACTAGCTGTGGGGTTAGCTACATACTTAAAGTCGGGGGCAGAATTCCACGGCTTATCACCTTGTTGAGGGTTGTCGTCTGACTCTGTTGATAAGTTATAGTACAGATCAACAGTGCTATCAGGTTCGATGTTACCAAACATGGGATCAGTGAGTTTACCCATAGAATCTAACGCATTCATAAACATCTTAGTGTGGGAAATTTCGCGGGTAAGTAAGTGTACTAGCGTCTCTTTTGTCCCCGGATCAGGTGCTAGTTTGATCAGGGATTCGTAGGTTTGACGAGCGCCAGCTTCTGCGCCTATATTTGCTCGTAAGTCGCGGACAATATCGCCACCTTCATTAATATAGGTAGCCGTCCAAGCAGAGCCTTGACTATCTAAGAAATGAGGACCCATTCCCCGTACTGCAAAGAGCGTACTTTTATAC
Organism: Coleofasciculus chthonoplastes PCC 7420; assembly: GCF_000155555.1. Lineage (GTDB taxonomy): Bacteria > Cyanobacteriota > Cyanobacteriia > Cyanobacteriales > Coleofasciculaceae > Coleofasciculus > Coleofasciculus chthonoplastes_A. The sequence continues at coordinate 162,982 of NZ_DS989860.1, read as the reverse complement.
GCATCAGTCTGGTCAACATTTTTGGTGTGAGATTCAATTAGTTTGCCAATCATCTCTAAATGGCTAAATTCCTCAACCGCGATATCTTGTAGCATATTCCGAATGGAGGGATTTTCACAGTGAAAAGACTGCACCCAGTACTGTAGAGCAGCAGTGAGTTCACCTGTAGCGCCACCGAATTGTTCTAACAAGAGTTGGGCAAATTGAGGATGTGCTGTCTCGATATTAACGGGTTGAATGGTTTCCTTTTTGTGGAAAAACATGATTTTTTTTGAGTATAGCTATAGAGGCAAAACCTGCCCAGTTATCAATCAACTGAGCTTAAATACCACAGTAATCAATAAAATTGAATCCTACCTTAACCTAAAGATAGAAACTACTGTAGAGATTGTTTTGAATTGAATCAACAATACACCTAAAAAAATATGCCTTAAGCAATAGACATCCTCCATCTGACTCGAATTAATCGTCTGGCTTAGGTGGATACTTCAGTCAGAAAATAGGCTTTTATTCAGATGTCTGTAGTAACCTACCCATAATGGGTTCAGCGTGGCGGAAATAAAGTGAGTCCTTACGCCTTACCGGAATTTCTTCCTTTATCGCCTTGAATTGTTGTACTTTACTTTGTAGGGAGAAAGAACGACTCCCTAATACAGCATGGCAGAAATAACTGACCAGCTCACATCTCTCCCAGCTTATCCCTTGTCCGCCACTCCCCTGCTGAACTTATGAGCCTGCGCCAGAAAACTCTACTCCTGATTGGTCTCACCCTTGCGGGTTTAATTGGTGTCCTCTACGCCAGTCTATCGCTAATTTTAATCCGTAGTTTCGCGCAAATCGAGGAACAACATGCGTATCGTAATGTGCGGCGGGTACAGGAGGCGTTATTCGATGAATTAGATAGTTTAGCTGTTTTAGCGGCTGATTATGGTGAGTGGGATGATACTTATGCGTTTATTGAAGATACCAGTCAAAATTATATTCAAGAGAATCTATCAGATACAAATTTAACGAATATTAACCTCAACCTGGCTTTATTCTTTAACCGCCAAGATGAATTAGTTTTTGGTAAACATTTTAATTTAGCTCAGCAGCAAGAAATCCCCATTCCTACTCCCTTGATCCAACAACTGAATTCCAATAATGTTCTACTACAGCATCCGGATAACAGTAATAGTATTACAGGGTTAATTCTCTTACCCCAAGGACCGTTAATGATTGCCTCAAATCCCATTCTTACCAACGAGGAAACTGGTCCCATGCGGGGGTCTTTGATTATGGGTCGTTACCTGAATGACCAGCGCATTGAGGCGTTAGCGGAACTCACCCAACTCAATCTTAAGGTCTACCGACTCAATAATACCCAATTACCCACTAAATTGCAGACTGTGCAGTCTAGCCTATCTGAACAGGAGTCCCAACCCAATCAGGCTCCCATCTTAATCCAGATTATAAGTCGGGAGGCGATCGCAGGCTATACCCTCCTCCGCGATATCTATGGTCAACCTGCGTTACTGGTTCAAATCGACATCCCACGAGAAATCTATCAACAAGGTCGTGTTAGTCTACGTTATCTTATTTTATCTCTCTTAGGTTTAGGGATTCTTTTTAGTGTCGGTACTCTTTTCCTATTGGAAAAAATGGTACTGTCTCGCCTAGCAAAACTGAGTACAAACGTACATGAAGTTGGCACAAGTAATGACCTATCGCTACGAGTTAGCGCCAAGGGAAATGATGAATTAACCCACCTGGCACAAACAATAAACTCGATGCTAGACGCCTTAGAGTCTTCTACCAAAAACCTGGTTGCTGAACGAGAAAAGGCAGAAAATCTCCTCCTGAATATCTTACCGGAATCTATTGCCAAACGCCTGCAAAAAGACTCGGATACGATTGCCGATAGTTTTGAAGAAGTCACGGTTCTCTTTTCCGATATTGTGGACTTTACTCGCCTATCAGGAGAAATCTCGCCCACCGAACTGGTCAATCTCCTCAATGAGATTTTCTCGCGGTTTGACCGTTTAGTAGAACTCCATGGCTTAGAAAAAATTAAAACGATTGGCGATTCCTACATGGTTGTCGGTGGCTTACCCTTACCGCGTCAGGATCACGCTGAAGCCGTTGCCGAATTTGCCCTGGATATGCAACAGGAAATTGATGCGGTTAATGCCCAACAAGGACACGCTTTCATGATGCGTATTGGCATTCACAGTGGTCCAGTCGTCGCTGGGGTGATTGGGTTGAAAAAGTTTATTTATGATTTGTGGGGTGATACGGTTAATACAGCTAGTCGTATGGAATCCCATGGTCTTCCGGGTTATATTCAGGTTTCTGATGCCACGTATGAACATTTAAAGGATAAATATGTTTTTCAAGAACGGGGTTCAATTTCCGTCAAAGGCAAGGGAGAAATGACGACATACTTTCTCAAAGAGCGTAAGACAGAATGAATAGGGGAGTCGCATAATGGTGTTAAGCTGCACTAAGCTTAACACCTACCTTGTCTCTCTTATCTTGTAAACTGATGCTATTGCTGTTGGGTTTCACTGGCGTTCAACCCAACCTACGCTTTAACTGTTCTGTTCCCTGTTCCCTAATAAATCAATCAGCCATCAATAACCAAAATCCGGTATACGTCATTCCCGAATCATCCGGTTGCACCAACAAAAAATGCAATCCCTGACTCGTTTGCTTGCGCTGTTCATACAACCTCGCCGCCGCCGCTACTTCTTTATCTTCAAAGGTTGCCATTACCCAGCGTTCCACTAATCCGGCTTCTAAAATTAACCCATCTGGCGCACCGGGAATATAATTAAGCGCTACAGGTTGAACCTCTTGCAGCCAACGCGCTAATGGCATCGACTGACGCCCCCCATCAATCACGACTCCCGGAACAGCTACCGTTGAGGCTAAACCTAATTGGAGAGGTAAGAGTTCATTTGGCATCTGTAAAATTGGAATCGGGCGTTGGGCAAACCCCTCCTCAATATCCCCTGCGGGAATACTAGCAAATCGCCAGCGATCGCCCCAGAGATTTTCGGGTAAGGGTAAGGGTGGCGGTTTGTCTAAGCTAAGGGGGTTGTACGCTTCCCCAGTGTAATTCTCGTGCTGTGGATACTCTAACGTTCTTTCCTGTAATCGTTGCTTTAGGGCGGGCGTGCGTCGTGTGGCTTCTACCTTAATCCCCAATTGTTGTCCCACCTCCTGGAATAAATTGAACGACTGGGGACGAAAGACTTGAATCGCATCAGGTAACCCCGTCTTAGCCACCGAGACTTGCACCTGAGACACCAACCAATCACGGGTTACATCTGGCTGAGGACAGAATGATTGATATATAACATTGCCTGTGGTGTCACAAATTAATAATTCCCATAAGATTTGCCCAGTTTCATCTTGCAGAGGACGCCGATAAAAATCTGCTTGCCAAACATTCATTGATAAATATGATTTAATTTGATGTCTTTATGATAAAAGATGATGCCACAATCAGGGATGGAATTTGGAACCCATACCCTTGTCCTTTTACCTGTAATTCTGGTCTAAGAAAAAAGTCTGAGCTTATCTTCTGATAGCAAGGGCGGGGAGGGATAGCGGATAAACTGTTCGCGAAGCGTGTGCGGTAGCACGTAGGGGTTCGATGCCCCGAAGTTTATCATTTACGCTACGTATAAACTATTACTTTTTCTGATTAATTCGACTTTACTGGGGGCAAATTGCCCAATACGCTTCCAGGTATATAGCAATCCTAAATAGGATGCAACAAGCGAAATGCTCGAAACCCAGGTATAGCAAGGGTTTCATTTTTGAAAATTGCCACAACCTAAATAGGATTGCTATAGTCACAAACGGAAACAGTTTTAGGTAACTATCTTGTCAGAGGATGACCTAGGAACGGAATTTCTTCTATTACTCACGGTTTGATCAAGCGTCGCTTTTTAGCCGACTGATTGTAATGCTCCAGTCGTTTTCTCCGTTGCAGGTAGGGATTGATCAAAAGACTGACCAAGGCTAAACTGCTGCCAATCGTCGATACCAATAGCCAAAAATTGACAAAGCCGAAATTATAGCCAATCCCCAAACTCATACCCAACCCAGTCATTAATAGTGAACTCGTCATGGCAATTTTGGGGCTAAAGCCTCGCTCCCGATAATTTTTAATCACTGCTCCGGCTATAAATCCGGTGATTAAACCCGCTAAACCGACTAATGCAACTAAAAATGTTCCTAGAAACCCAGCAACAAATATAGCTAAAACCATCATTATACCAACGAGAGAGCATGCTGTTTTAGTAATCGGCACTCCCCTCACTCCCAGCACACTGAGTACAACACCGCCAACAAATGCGGCGATAAACCCAGTACCAATCCAATACCCTAATATCGGAATTTGGGCGATAAAAAAGGCGACAAATCCTGCCAAAAGCCAAGTTACTATCCCAGATAGCCCGAAAAGAAGTCCTAGGGATATCCAAGGCGGTTTGGGTAAGGCTAGAAAATTAGTATTAACCTTCAGTTCAAGACTATGGGTTTCGGGAACGGCATTGGTTTGTAATAGAATTCGGCGTTTGTAGGTTTGATTCGCCATCAACCTGTTTGTATCTACCCTAATTTTGCACTCGACCTGATTTCCCTGAAACCTAGCTGGTTCAAAGGTAATCCAAAGATGGCTATTTTGTTTCCGGAAACGCGGATCACTGGGATGGGGAGCGACTTGCCAAGTGCCTTCTAACACCGTTTCGGGAATCGAATTCTCAACGGTAACAATTTGCGTCAGTTTTTCCCCAATATGGGTTGTTCTGAATTCCAGTATCTCTTGGCTGAGTTTCACCTCTGGCGTGCGGATCAAATCGATGGGTTTGAGTGCTTCTAGCGCTGCTGCTGCATCGATATAGCGATCGCGTGCTTTCGGTTGCACCATTTTCTCCAACCAAGTCACAAACCGGAGGCTGAGTTGGGGGAGAAGATGTTGAAAATGAATTTGTCCCTCTTCGTTAATCAGGGTATCCATGGCTATGGATTTTGTCCCCGTCAGCAAACTGATTAGAGTTGCACCTAACCCATACAGATCCGTGGCTCCGGTCAGTTTGTGGTTATATAACTGTTCCGGTGCCATAAACCCAAATGTCCCCGCCGCAACGCTACTCATGGCTACGTTACTACCCCCCATCCGCGCTAACCCAAAGTCCACCAGATAAACATTGATTTGCTCATCGACCAAAAGATTTTCGGGTTTGATATCGCGATGGATAACGATGGGAAGCCGACGTTGCAGGTAAAGCAGGATTTCTAGGGTGGCGATCGCAATTTGCTTGATTTGCTCCGGTTCAAAACTCCGAGGGATAGCTAACGATTGTGCCTTTTTGTACTCCTGCACCATACAAAATCCGGCTTTGGTTTCAAAGGAATCCAGATATCGGGGAATACCGGGGTGATCCAATCCCTGCAAGAGTTGGATTTCTCGTTGATAGGCTTTGAAGCCTGACCAATCTGAACCCGCTTGGGCAAACAAAAATCGCTTAATCACAACGGGTTGCTGGGTTTTATTATCCTTTGCCAAGTAGGTGATGCGCCCACCTGCACGATTTCGCCCTAGTTCTCGAATTTTCTGATAGCGAGGGCGGGAAGTTGATGGTGTGGGTGAGGAGTTGTTCATGATTCCTGGGATGACGTGACGATAACTAGACGGTCACAGGAGTTAAGGTTATATCTGTCATTGTGGCTTTTTTTCAAATGCAAATAGCACTTGCTCTTTTAAATTTAGAACCTTTGAACCTTTGTACTACAATTAATCTTAATTAATATGATGTGGCAACCGCCTTCTGCCTTCTTATACTAGACTGTCCTATCGTTAATGACAGTGCTTCGAGTTATTTATGGCAAACCCTCGCCAACTTGCATTCCTCGCCCTACGAGATATCCACAGCCACGGTGCGTTTACAGATATTGCGTTGGATCGAGTGCTTCGTCATACTACTCTCAACCGTCCTGATCGCGCTCTGTTAACGGATTTAGTCTATGGTACAACCAGACACACTCGCACCCTGGATGCCTTAATTGATCAATTGGGGAAGAAAAAAGCCCACCAGCAGCCCCCAGACTTGCGCCTCATTCTGCATCTGGGCTTATACCAATTGCGCTATCTACAACGGATTCCCCCATCAGCCGCCGTTAATACCAGCGTGGAACTAGCTAAAGCGAATCAATTAAAAGGACTAGCTGGGGTGGTTAATGGGGTGCTGCGACAGTATGCCCGTCTAAACACAAATCCCCAATTAGATGATCCCTTGCAGTTACCCCCCCAACCCATCCAACGTCTGGGTATCCTCTATAGCTTTCCCGACTGGATCATCGAACTGTGGTTAAATCAATTAGGCATTGAGGAAACCGAAGCCCTTTGTCAATGGTTCAACCAACCGCCAACTATTGACCTGCGGATCAATCCCTTGAATGCTTCCATCGATACAGTAGAGACAGCAATGCAAGCCGCAGGTATTCAGGTTCAGCGCCTTCCCCACCTTCCCCAAGCTTTACGCTTTCAAGGAAGTACAGGTTCAATACAAACACTTCCTGGATTCAACGAGGGATGGTGGACAATTCAAGATAGTAGCGCTCAACTGGTGAGTCATTTACTTAATCCTCAACCCCATGATGTCATCATTGACGCCTGTGCTGCACCGGGCGGTAAAACCACGCATCTTGCCGAACTCATGCGCGATCGCGGTACAATCTGGGCATGTGATAAAGCCGCGTCTCGCCTAAAAAAAGTTAAAGCCAATACCCAACGACTGCAATTACAATCCATTCAAATCTGCCCAGGCGATAGCCGTGATTTTCCCCAATTTACCCAAAAAGCTGATACTGTTTTACTCGACGCCCCCTGTTCTGGTTTAGGTACACTGCACCGTCGCCCCGATATCCGGTGGCGTTGTACTCCAGCCAGAGTTCAGGAACTTTCTGTACTGCAAAGTGAACTATTAACGCAGACAGCCACCTGGGTTAAACCTGGAGGCGTCCTCGTTTACGCCACCTGCACTTTGCACCCCCAGGAAAATGAAGCCGTGATTCAAGCCTTTCTGGAACGTCATCTCCACTGGTGTATTGATGCACCCCCGCCGACACTTACCGCTTTTTCTACGCCTCAAGGCTGGCTGAAAGTCTTACCCCATCAGCATCAGATGGATGGCTTTTTCATGGTGAGATTGAAGCATCTGGGGGATTAGTCCTTTGTCATTAGTCATTTGTGATAATTGAACGGTCAGGTCGGGGCGGGTTTAGTTATATCAGGGTGAAAACGAAACGTTAGTGGTAAAACCCGCCCCTACAAAAAATGCTCCCTCTGCTTCCCCAGCTTCCTCTGCTTCCCCAGCTTCCTCTGCTCCCCCAGCTCCCCCAGCTCCCCCAGCTCCCCCATCTTCCCTTAACCAAGCCTGCTCATTGGTAAAGATTAGAACGTCTAAGCGCATTTCTGGGGACAGTTCTGATATAGATAGAGCAGAAGTTCTTTGTAGAAAAACGTCATGGTTACAGACTCTCATGTCAAACAGCTTGTAAAGATTCTGATTGGTGCGGCTTGGATCGATGGTCGAATTCAGCCAGAGGAACGGCAGTATCTGCACCAAGTCGCCCAGCAATCCAATGTGGCTGAAGACCCAGAAATTCGACCCTTGTTGAACGAACTCAAATCGGTATCCAGTGACCAGTGTTATAGATGGGTGCAAGAGTATTTGGGTGATCATCCCAGCCAAGAGGATTATCAGGGCTTGATTGAAGCGATTAGTGCTTTGATTTACAGCGATGGCGATGTGGACACTGAGGAAGCTAAACTGCTCACTCGCTTACAGCTTCTCGATCCCGCCCAGGCTTCTCCCAAGTCCACTCATAATAGTGTGCTTAAAGCCATTCAAAAACTCTACCACCGCTGGATTGACCAGCAATCTTAGTGATGTGGGATTGGGGTTGTTCATTTGAGTTCTCAGTTAATTTTTTCTCCCACAAGGGCAGGTTTAGTCCAGTTATCGATGTGTCACAAAATGTTATCCGGACAGGTTTAGTCAAATTTTACCGACAGGGCTAAAACGTTATGGGTAAAAACCGCCCCTAAAGATCGGCTTTCCCAGCTTATTCAGCTTTTATCCTTTACTCTAAAAGTCAGTAGAGGATTTTTTATTTTTTGGAAACTAATTGTCCGGACGGATCGTCATTCACACTGAAAATGTTCCCATAAAGCAGTGACGAGCAAAACATTTTCTTGCTAAACTTTATCTGATGAATGGGTAGGAAAATTTTAGGAACATCTGGAATTCTAAACGGTCTAGTAAATTAACAAACAGAACGATTCGTGTTGGAGAACGCCTTTAATGTCTAACTTTCATCCCTGGCAATCTGGAACCGCTGCATTTTTAGCCTTTGGATTAACGGCTGGTGCGATCGCTCCCTTCGTTACAGGTGCATCAGCCCTTGCCCAAACCACAAGTTTCTCAGATGTTTCTTCTACCTACTGGGCGGAAGACTTTATTACCGAATTAGCCCAACGGGATATTATTGCCGGGTTTCCGGATGGTACATTCCGACCGGATGCTCCCGTAACTCGCGCCCAGTTTGCGGCGATGATGCGTAAGGCAAATCAGGCTTTTAATAAAGCCGATCAACGCGGGTCAACGAACTTTGTTGATGTCCCTTCAAGATACTGGGCGTATTCTGCCATCCAAGATGCTTATAAAACAGGATTTTTAACGGGATATCCAGGGAATGTTTTTAGACCTGAACAAAATATTCCTCGTGAACAAGTCTTAGTTTCATTGGCAAATGGTTTGGATTATTCAGCAAGTTCAACCAGTGTTTTAAATTACTACAATGATGCCTCTCGCATTTCCAGTTGGGCGCGGACACCAATAGCCGCCGCCACAGAAGAACGCTTGGTGGTGAATTATCCTAACGTTAAATCGTTAAATCCCCAGCGGAATGCTAGTCGTGCTGAAGTTGCGGCGTTTATTTACCAAGCGTTAGTGAGTGAAGGGGAAGCACAAGTCGTCAGTTCTCAGTACATTGCTGATCCGACGCCTGTTGCTCAAAATTTCACGATTCCTGCGGGTACAACTATTCCAGTTAAATATATCCGAGAGAAAATTCTGATCGCTGAAGAAGACGAGCAATTACCCTTGACGTTAACGGTTGATGCGAATATCACCACCTCTGATGGTACAGTATTGATTCCGGCGGGTAGTGAGGTTGTCGGTGAGTTGCGTTCTACCAATGGTGGCGCTCAATTTGTCGCCGAGAAACTGGTGATGAATGGTCAGCAAATGACTATTGATGCGGCGTCTGAAGTAATCACCACAACTGAAACAGTCACTCAAGGTACCAGTGTCGGGAATTTAGTCAAGAATGCAGCACTCGGTACAGCGGCGGCGGCGGCGATTTCGGCGGTAACGGGAGATCGGGCGATCGCGACGGAAGAACTGTTGATTGGTACGGGGTCTGGTGTAGCATTGAGCTTAATCCAACGCTTCCTCGGTCGCAACAGTGTGGATCTGATTGTGATTGAACCGGATACTGATTTAGATCTGAAACTTGCTGAGAATTTAGTTATCAGCGCCAACTAGCGTCATTGTGTAGAGACGTAGCATGCTACGTCTCTACAATCCAAATTCATGATTCATGAATTGGCAACCAAACGACAAACGTTGTTCCCTGGGTTGACTTCCCCCCAGAACGGCGAATCGCTACATCTAACTGGAGTTGAGTCCACGGTGACTGCGCCGGACTAAAGACCTCGATTTGACCCTGCATTTGTTCAATCAGTGTTTTGGCGATCGCTAACCCTAAACCACTCCCCGGAATCCCTGTATTGGCTTGTATTCCCCGATAACGCCGCTCAAATAAATGCTCGATGTCTTGGGGCGGAATTCCAACTCCAGTGTCAGTAATCGCAATTCCCACCATTGTTCTCGTCTCATCTTTGGGTTGACCCACACCTGCTTCCACATCAATTTGCCCCCCAGCGGGCGTGTATTTTAAGGCATTGTCAATTAAATTATTTAAAACCTCTCGTAACGCCCTAGCGTTTGCCCGCACAGGGGGTAAGTCTTGGGGAATCGAGTAGCGTAATTCTAAATCCCGTTCCCCCGCGATCGCTTGGGCGGAAATGAGCAGGGGTTCTAATACTTCGGTGATGGTGAATGACTCGACAATCAGGGTTTTACCCGGAAGCAAAGGAATGGCTGGTGCGTCTGTCTCTGGTTCTGAGTTAACCGGAGAAACAATTTTCCCAGTCTCGTCTGATTCGGGAAGTGGACAAGTTGCGGCGCTAGCTGATGCGGGTAAGGTTAACGGTTCACTTGTTGGTGCATCCTGATCTAAGCACTCATCAAAATCTTGTAACAATTCCTTCAAGCGATCGCTCTCTCGCACAATACTAGCGGCAACGTTATGATTTTTATCATCGGGTTGCAGTCGATTGAGTAGCAGTTTGCCAAAAGTTCGCAATGCGGTTAAGGGATTGCGAAATTGATGCAGGATATCATCCAGCCGATCCCGTTGCTGTACCTGTAGACGGCGTTGCTGAGTCCATTCCTGCTCAAACCAAGCCCGACGCCGATCCATTAAGTAGGCAAGTGTCAATGTTCCAGCGATGCGTTCAATCGCTGTCTGTTCTTTTTCATTCCACGGTCGATCATCGCGACTTGTGACTAATAATCCCATAACTACTTCTTCGTGGATTAGAGGCAAAACCATTTGCCGTCCTTGAGATAAGGGAGAGTTGTCTTGAGAAAGTGAGGTGCAATCGGGGAGATGGTGATCCTCAGCAGGTTGAGGTAAAACGCGAGGTACAGCTTCAGCAAGGCGGGGAATCGTATCCACTGAACTCATGCGATCGGGCAATGTTAACTCCGTCTCCTCCTCTTCCCATATCGCTGCTTCTGGATAGACCACTACGGGAATCAGCTTAGGTTGCGCTGCCTCGTCGAGTTTATCCGTTGTTAAATATACCGCACTCAACGCCGCGCCTAGACTTTGAGTGAGGATTCCAACCTGTGATTGACACAAGGCGACAAATTCTGAACTAGCAGGAATGAACATGAGAATTGCGTGATCACCACCAGAGGGCTTTTACGACAGAACCCAATAGAGGTTCCTTTTCTATAATGTCGAACAATTGACACGACTGACTATTACCCAAAAGGTGTAGGATGACAGTCATTCGTCCTTTGTTCTTTATTATCTCCCCCATCTCCCCCATCTCCCTCATCTCCCTCATCTTCCCAGCCCCCCAGCCCCCTCCGGCGGCTTTTTGTGAACTTTTTTAACGAAAAATTAATTTTTTTAGTAGTTATTTTTAAAGGCTCATCGCTCAAAGCCTCTTTCAAACTTAGCATTGAGGCATTTTAGGTAGATCTATCAAACCATAAAAAGATATTGATATTTCAGATTCAAGCAGATATACTTACGACGGCTTTTGTAACTAACATTACAACTGTCGGCAAAAAGAGGAGGTAAAGAGGTTGGCAAGAAGACGTAAACGCAAGAGTCGCCGCCGCCAAGAGGGGCGCAAGATCCTAGAACATGTGCCTCAGTATAATCTAGAAAGCGGTGAAGATAAACCGGTTACAGCAGCACGTAAATATATTCAATCAGCCGGGATTATTCCGCCCGCTTTGCTACTCGTTAAGCGAAATGAGCATACGACAGACCGTTATTTCTGGGCAGAAAAAGGTTTATTTGGCGCTCAATATGTTGAGGAAAATCATTTTCTGTTTCCCAGTCTGAGGGTGCTGGATGCTCCTGTCGAAAAGGCGGTAGTTGCGGTTCAAAGCCGCTGACTACAGCCAAATCTTACGAATTGACCAGTGCTTTGACACTTGTCAAGAGGCAATTCATTTCATTCCTGCTAGGGGGGTGAGATGAATTGCCTAATTTTTTATGAAGGCAGAAGGCACAAGGGAAGGAGAAAGGTTGCAAAGTAGAAGAAAATGATAACTGTTGAGTATGCTTGTCGAGTCATTTTCCTCTGATTCATGAGTTCAGTGCAACCGTCTTGTCCATTTATAGTCGGTGCAGCGATCGCGGATTCCCGATTTTTTGTGGGACGCCACGAGGAGTTGCAACAGATGACTACTCAGATGACAGGTACCCTACCCGGTAGCTTAAATGTGGTCGGGCGCAGACGCATTGGCAAATCCTGGCTGCTTTATCACTTCTGTCAAACGTATCAGGAATACGTTTCTCAACCGGATCGGTTTATTAGCATTTATCTTTCGCTTCAGAATTCCGACTGTCATGGGGACGAGGGATTTTATCATAAGGTTGGGCGACTGTTGTGGAATCATCCCCAAGTGCAGCATCAACATGGGTTAATGGAGGCGCTGAGAGTTCCCCAGTTCAACCGCTTGGCATTTAGTAGCGCCATGGGACATTGGAAACGACAAGGCGTGTTAGCGGTACTCTGTTTGGATGACTTTGAAGTATTAATCCGCCATTATCGGGAATTTGATGATGGATTCTTTGATAACCTGCGATCGCTTGTTGATAGTGGTGCGTTAATGGTAGTGGTAGCGTCTCCCCGGAAATTGGAATTTTATCAGCATCGATATCGTCTCACCTCGCCGTTTTTTAATTTGAGTCAGGTGTTGGCGTTGGGGGAATTGCGTGAGGAGGAGGCGTGGGAATTAGTGCGTTTATCCGATAGTCAGGGTAAAGAGGGACAAGCGGCGTTGAGTCCCCCGGATCAGAAATTAGCAAAGCAGTTAGGGGGTACGCATCCCTTTTTATTGCAGTTAGCCGGGAGTTTACTATGGGAAGCGCGTCAGCAGGGACGAGATATAAACTGGGTTAAGGGGAGGTTTGAAGTAGAAGCAAGGCGTACTCCTGGGTATAGTTTTGAATTGCACCAATTACCGCTTCCGTTGCAGGTATTGGTTCGGTTTCCCTTAAATTTAGGGCGGATGGTGAGAGGGATTCGGGGGACGGTGGACGAAATTGGTAATTTGATGGTGGGGACGGTTATTTTAATTGGGGTTATTTTAGGTGTTGTTGTGTTATTGAGGTAAGACAGGGCGGGTTTTGTTTTTTTGTTATCGGTGAATAGCTGACTTGAGTCCCTAAACCCGCCCCTACAGAGTCCCTAAACCCTTCCCCTACATGGGCTAAACCTGCCCTTACTAACGAATGTATAAAGACGTTTCGCTGGAATGTCTCTACATAACCGCTAACTTTTACCAATGCCAAAGCTAACTTTTACCAATGCCAAATTTGATCGTAATTACCAAATAACCCTGGCAAATCCTGACCCGCCACTTGAGTCACACCGTTAATCATTTTCCCTTCAGGAATCCCACGAGATTTGACATCATCTGCCACAATATAAACCGTAATTCCTTTCTCTATGGCCCCCTGCAAATCTTGATCCAGTTTAGGCGGCTGGGTTTGTGGCTTATTCCCAAACACCAATCCAGAGGCATCCTGTCCACTTACGGCATAATTCACCGCATTCCCTCTCAGCAAAATATCTAAATCCGCACCAGCACCTTTCATCGCTTGAGAAATCCACACTGATGGATCATCTTGTTCTTCAATCGTACAGCGATAAGCAGATTCAATGATTTGTAGCGCTTTCATCTTAATATCTCCAATCCTTCCTATTTCGTCGCAATAATTAACGTTCCATCCGACTCACTCGCCCATTTCCATAAATCACTAGGTTTACCACGACGACAACCATCAATCGCTTCATTTACCCCTCGCTCATCTACACAAAGCCCACAATTAATCCAATCTAATTGACACCCTTTAGCTTTGGCTTTTGCCTGTAATGCAGCAATCCAATCTTTCGTTAAGGGATGATCTTCTTCCTCCACACTTCTCCCATGAACCGCATTGGCGTGGGGTTTTTGATGAGCAAAGGATAAAGAAACTGCCCCTTCGTAAGCAAAAACATTCACATTATACCCACGCTCAATTGCCTCATGAATCATCCGAAACGCCGTGGTTGTCCTTGCTTGTTCAAAAGGACCATCCATAATCGAAAAGGTTAAGGTTTTGGTACTCATTTTTTTACTTATCTTCCGTTACAGCCAAATCGTTTTTTGTCCTTCTGCCATGGCATCAACCACAGCCGCAATGCTAGCCACTTGCACACCATTGCCCAGTTCTGTCTCTGAGATACCGCGTTCTCTCAGGGAAAAATCATCTGCCAATACGTTGACAGCCTTGAGATTTGCTAAACCATTCGCTGCCGCTGCACGAGCGGCTAATACGCCATTTTCCACCAGAAACAAGGTAGTTTCATTTCCGGCATTAGCTAAATCTGATGCCAACTGATAATTTTGAGTCACTTGGGTTGAATCAAAGGAACTCCTTGATTCAATTAAAAAATACTTTGCCATTCTGTTTGGCTCTCCAACCGATTAGTCAAATCAAGCACTAATAATGCCAGGACTCCCAACTATAATACAGGTTTAATGTATTGGCAAGATTATTTTTAATTCACGGTTTTACGCATTTGTCAATATTTTAATTTTAAAAAATGTTTATTTTTGAATCGGTTATGTTCAATTATGTTTATTTTTGTGTAGAAGTGGTTATTCGTCATTAAACAGGGAACAGGGAACAGGGAACAGGATAAGGTAGCGTTATCGGTAAAACATCCCCTGCACCTGTGCACCTCAGCACCCCTGCACAATTAGATTAGATGGCGAAGACAGCGCCTACTACGAACCGCGCACGTTCTCTGGAAGGAAAAACGGCAAACCGTCCTGATGACAGCGTTTTGAGCCAGAAAAACAACCACAGAAATCAAAATGACGGGAACATAATCCCTGTCCCCAGGGTTCTAAGGTGTTCAGTGTTCAGGGATAATTCCTGGCAATTGATGGAGTGGTGTAGAGACGTAGTATGCTACGTCCGTGCATTCTCACCTACAGAGCAGACTTATCGTGCCGCAATGAGCCGCATCATGTTATCTTGCTCAATTAGCGATCGCGCTTTGCTCATGCTCCCAAAACGATGCCCAGATTGTAAAGACTTGCAAACGATGAAACCAATGAATCCTTGGCAGAAGCAATCCCTAGCCATGCTCACCGTCGGTGTGATGGCGATGGGTAATGTCATGACTCCCAGCATCGCCAGGGCGACAACGGCGGCTAATTTAACCAAAAGCGCCGATTCAATTGAAATTTTTGTGCCGCCTCCAGAACGTCAAACAAGTGGCGTTTGTCCCGATTTGTTGGGACTGTATATCGACTCAATCATTAATCGTCCCAATTTAGCGGGGGGCAAATGGGGGATTGTCGTGGAATCGGTATCGAATCCGGCGATTTCCTACAGCCACAACGCCAATCAATTTCTCATCCCAGCTTCTAATAACAAACTCTTTACCACCGCCGCCGCTTTACAACGACTGGATTCGCGAGCCTTAATTCAATCAAAGTCGTTAGATGAATGGGTGACAGTCACCAACCAAAGAAGCAGTAACAGCTATGCGGATAGCCTACTGCGTTACATTGGTGGACCCTCTGCTGTGAAGCAGACGTTAGCACCTTTAGGTGTTGATCCCAATAGTTTTCGACAGGTTGATGGTTCAGGTTTATCCCGGCAGAATGTAGCCACGCCGCAAGCATTAATCGCGACATTAAAAGCGATGATGTATGCCAAGGGGAATGATTTATTTTATCGTTCCTTACCCGTTGCAGGCGTGAATGGAACCCTGAGAAATCGCTTACGGTTACCTGAAACTCAAGGCAGAATTCGGGCAAAAACGGGGACATTACGGGGAGTGAGAAGTCTGTCTGGGTATTTAGAACATCCCTATTATGGGACGATTTTGTTTAGCATTATGGTGAATCAACCGTCTCAATCAGGACAGGTATTAGTGGGGGCGATTGATGAAATTACTTTGCGTTTGGCTCAGTTAACGCCTTGTCAGTAATCTTTGCTGTCAGTAGCCGGACGAAAATTAAGGTTAACGGTTGAGATTGAGATTAGGAAACAGAGAACGCAGAGGTTAACGCTTCAGTGGCACAGAGGTTTTAGCCCGGTGTGATATTTTGTGCCAGCAGCTTGTAGGGGCGCAAGGCTTGCCATCAGTGTCAACTTAAGGTGAGAACTAATACAGGGGGAGCGTTTCACCCTCATCCCCTAACCCCTTCTCCCATCAAGGGAGAAGGGGAATCAGCACGATTAATGATAAAAGATGTAGCGGGCTATGTCGGGAATATAATACCTTTCTTGCTCCCCTCTCCCAAGCGTGGGAGAGGGGTTGGGGGTGAGGGCTGGTATAGTGAAAAAAGTTAGTTAGGCTAGAAACAGCACAATCTTTCATCCATTAATTTTATGGCAAGGGAACCGGGAATTAAAGTCGAACCGCCTGTTTCAGTCTGGAAAAAAGAGATAAAAGCCAATCCCAAGGGTTTATTCGCATCACTGGGTAAAGCCGCCATTAACGGCGCGTTTCTGAAATGGGATGACTTGGCGGAGAGTGGCGTTGAGGTTCTCGAAAATCTGGGATTAGAAGCAAAACCAGGAGAAATTGCCGGATTGCTGATTGTGCGTTCCCTGATACAAGCGATGCAAGACTTGTTACACGAAAATAGGGAACTTCTAATCCAGAAACCCGATAATCTTACAGAATTGTACAACAGTCTCAATGCATCGTTAACCAGTAACGAGTTAATCCTTGACCCCGACTTTTTCCAGCATCCCCAAAACTTGCCGATTGTGCAAGAAGCGAAGACGGGGTTTGCTCAGTGGTTAGAGGCGTATGTGGAGAAAAAAGTTGAAGCGGAAATGATCAGTAGTCGCCTCCCCGCTTACTTTGTTTTTGCCTTAAATGACCAATGGGTTGAGCATTCCCAAGATTATATTGCCTTAAAAGAAGTTCTGGATACACCCTTTACCCAAGCCACGAGACGAGAACAGGGATGGCTACGGTATCGCGCACGGCTGCAAAAGCGGGTAGATGAACCGATATTTTGGGAAGCATTTAGCCTCAAACAAGTTTATGTACCATTACGCACCTATTATGAGCGAGAGGTGGCGGGACAATCAGAGCGAAAATTAGAACGAGGAATTAGTGAGAATAAAAACTATGAGCGAGTTATCGTAGATCTCAATAGTGAATTGGAAACTTGGTTACAGAATGCTGAAGCAGATGATGCGATTCGCTTAATCAGTGGACAACCCGGAAGTGGTAAGTCTTCCTTTGCCAAAATCTTTGCCGCACAACAGGCGGAAAAGGGAGAAATTCCAGTTCTGTTTATTCCCCTCCACTTATTTAAATTATCAGATGACTTGGTAAAAGCGGTAGGGGAGTTTGTCCAGCAGGTTGAAAAGTTTTTATCTCACAATCCCTTGGACAGAGAAAATGGGGAATCGCGATTATTGATTATCTTTGATGGCTTAGATGAGCTATCAATGCAGGGTAAAATTGCCGAACAAGCGGCTAAAGAGTTTGTCGAAGAAGTCCGCCGCGAAGTTGACCGATTTAATTATCAGCATCTTCGCTTACAGGTTATGATTACGGGGCGGGAAGTCGTGGTACAGGCGAACCGCAGCAAGTTTCGCCAACCGCGTCAATTGCTGTATATTCTGCCCTATTTTGTGACAAAAAAAGAAAGAGATCGCCAAAAATATATTGATGATAAAAATTGGCTTAAGGAAGATCAACGCCAGCTTTGGTGGCAATCTTATGGTCAGGCAAAAGGTAAGCAGTATGATGGTTTACCACCAGAATTAGATAAAGATAATTTGGTTGAAATTACAGCACAGCCCTTATTAAATTATTTAGTAGCATTAAGCTTTGAACGGGATAAGCTGCGATTCTCGAAAGATACGAATCTGAATGAAATCTATGCTGATTTGCTAGATGCTGTTTATGAGCGAGGGTATGAAGGCACGAATAGACAACATCGTGCGATTGAAGAGATAACAAAAGAAGAATTCATCGGTATTTTAGAGGAAATTGCCTTGGCTTGTTGGCATGGAGATGGTAGGACAACCAGTGTCAAAGAAATTGAGGATCATTGCGATAACAGTGGGCTAAGACAGATTTTAGATCGCTTTCAAGCCACCTTACAAGAAGATTCAAGAGCCAGTATCACTCGTTTGCTGACTGCTTTTTACTTTCGCGAAAGTGGAGAGATCCGGAATAGCGAGAAAACCTTTGAGTTTACCCACAAAAGCTTTGGGGAATATCTGACAGCAAAACGTATTGTTGAAGGAGTTCGGCTTATCCATGAAGATTTAGAAGAACGTAAGCGTAATTTTCGCAAAGGTTGTGATGAACGAGATGCTTTAGTCAGGTGGGCGACTCTCTGCGGTTTATCAGCAATGGATGAATACCTGTTTCAATTCATCTGTGATGAAATGCGTTTAAAGGATTTATCAGAAGTTCGCGATTGGCAAAATACATTATGTCGTTTGATTGAATTTATGTTGCGTCATGGAATGCCAATGGAGGGTTTAAATCCTAGACCGAATTTTCAGGAAGAAATGCGACAGGCGCGAAATGCAGAGGAAGCGTTATTAGCTGTATTAAATGCTTGTGCGAGGGTGACGAGGGAAATTTCAGATATTCATTGGCATTCTTCTGAAGCTTTTGGCATCTGGATTTCCCGACTGCAGGGACAACGATTAAATCCACTATTTTGCTTAAATTGCTTAAGTTTTTTAGACTTGCGATGCTGTTTTATTGGATGCCAAAATTTATTTAAAGCAAATCTTTATGGAGCAAATCTTCATGGAGCAAATCTTCATGGAGCAAATCTTCATGGAGCAAATCTTCAAGAGGCAAATCTTCAAGGGGCAAATCTTCAAGGGGCAAATCTTCAAGAGGCAAAGCTTCAAGGGGCGAAGCTTCAAGGGGCGAAGCTTCAAGGGGCAATTCTTTATGGAGCAAATCTTCAAGGGGTAAATCTTCAAGGGGTAAATCTTCAAGGGGTAAATCTTCAATGGACAAATCTGCACGGGATGCATCTTGAAGGAGCAAATCTTCAAGGGGCAGATCTGGAAGAAGTGAATTTGCAATGGGCGAAGCTTCAAGGCGCAAATCTTGAAAGGGCGTATCTTTCTAGAGCAAATCTTTCTAGAGCAAATCTTGAAGGAGCGAATTTGAAAGACGCAAATCTTCAATGGGCAAATCTTGAACAAGCCAATCTTCAAGAAGCGAATTTGGAAGAGGCATATCTTCAAGGAGCGAATCTTGAACAAGCCAATCTTCAAGGAACAATTCTTGAGGGTAAGGACATAAAAAGCTTCACTTTAAATAACAATGAAGACAGCGATAAATCTTAGCCCTGAACGATTCCCAAATCTGATACTGTAACCACTCCGCTTAACTAATACATTTGCTCAATAAAACCTTGGCAAAGGGCGGGTTTACTAACATCCGGGTAAAAAAAGACGATAACAGTAAAACCCGCCCCTACATTAATATCAGAAACTTCCCTCACCGCCAACCCCTCTGCGAACCTCTGCGCTTCCCTCTGCGAACCTCTGCGTTAAAAAATCCCACCTTCCCACCCCTCAACCCTCAACCCTAAATCACCCCTGATCACCACAACCCCACCTTAGCCAAAACAACCCTAGAAACAAAGCGCGATCGCAAGCAAATTGTATAATCAATCTAAACAGCACTAACCAAGCTTCCTACTTGACTATAATGTTGTGTAAGGGTACTCTCTGACATAATTAAAACCATGGGAAGAGCAGGTAAAGCCCTCAAACAGACACTATCAATCTTTGGTATCAGCCAAAATCAGTTAGCGGCGGCGATGGGAGTCGGACACGCCAACGTTAGCCGTTGGGTTAATGAAGTCAGAGATCCCGGCGGTGAAACCATCCTAGAAATTCGCACAGCACTAGGACAAATTAATCCCGATGCGGCGGAAGAATTCATCCGGCTATATCTGACGATGCCGAAAAACGAGTGAAGGGTTATAACTCCACTTGGGGGTGACGCATTTGGATAGGAAAATCGGCGCGATCGCGAGAACTTATAACCCCAATATTTTCCCCATAACTTATGTTTTTAAACTTGACGGGCGGGTTTGATCGGAAATTGTATAATCAATCTAAATAGCACTAACTGAGCTTGAATGGGGAGCATGTCATCCTTGTAGGTTGGGTAGAGCGTAAGCGTTACCCAACGTCCTAACCTGTTGGCGTTGGGTTTCGTTCCTCAACCCAACCTACAATAAAATTTTGTGTTCTGACATACTCCCGCTTGAATAGCACTGAAATTAAGCGAAATATCGCCAATTTGGACGCCAGCCAATAAACTTATCATCTTCAAGTTAAAGTAAGGATTGAACTTACTGGATAAATCTGTGAACCCGTTTTAACGGGTTTAAGCTTTAAGCCAGAACTTTAGTTCTAGGCTTATATCTCCCACTCTCAATTATGAAACTATTTCCCCTTTCCCGAAATCACCGCCTAATTAGCGCCACCCTAATTAGCCTTTGCCTAATCCTATTTAGCTGGCTCAACTCCCCCCTCCATTCCACACCAACCAACCCCCAAACCGAACTCTTTAACCAAGTCTGGCAAACCGTCAACGATAACTTTTACGATCCCAACTTTAACGGCGTCAACTGGCAAACTATCAAAGACGACTATGAACCCAAAATCCGCAAAACCCAATCCAGGGAAGCCGCCGCAACCCTGATCAATCAAATGCTGTCTGAACTCAACACCTCTCACACCCACCTCTACATCTCCAACCAACCCGCCTATTACCAAGTCTTAGGAATCTTTGCACCCAGAAACCCCGACTTACGCCAACAACTCAAACCTTTCTTTCCCAATGGCAAAATAGAATATACTGGCATCGGTATCGTCACCAAAACGATCGATAACCAAACCTTTATCAGCGCCATTCTCGAAGGAAGTCCAGCCGCTGAAGCCGGATTAAAAGTAGGCGATCGCATTCTGAATGTGGATAATCGCCCCTTCCAACCCATTGAATCCTTTGCCGATCAAGCAGGTAATCCTGTCAAAATGGTAATTGAGCGATCGCCAAA
>NZ_DS989860.1:137585-141726 GCF_000155555.1 Coleofasciculus chthonoplastes PCC 7420 | reverse complement strand
TATGGTCGTCTCAAACAAGCCGATACTTTAGTCGTAGACTTAAGAGAAGGATGGGGAGGTGCACCGCTCACCGCCCTGAACATCTACACCGCTCCAAACTTAAGCTTAACCACGATTTTCCGGGATGGTACAAAATATACTCACTACGCAGGCTGGAATAAACCCGTCGTCATGCTGGTAAATGAAGGAAGCCGCAGCGCTAAAGAAATTCTGGCGTATGGTTTCCAGCAATTCAATATTGGACCTGTTGTCGGTACGCCAACCCCTGGCGCTGTAGTGGCGGGGCGCCCATTTCTCATGTCAGATGGTAGCTTGCTTTACGTCGCCGTCGCTGATGTTTACGTGAATGGAGACGAACGACTAGAAGGGAAAGGAGTAACACCCGATATCCTGGTTCCCTTCTCCCCAGAATACGCCCAAGGCGCTGATCCGCAAAAAGAACGGGCGCTGGAGGTGGCGCTGGAAGCCATTCAAGAGTGAAATTATGTTATTTTTAAGCACAATTTATACAGACTAGCATCTATACTTTGGGTATACTTGGCGAAACAGTAACGTTCTGGTGGAGACTCCAGACCCGTAAATCCTAGGCGGCTTAATAATGTACCAATTAAGCTTGGCTGTATTCATGAATTCAGATTTCCTCACTGGTACTTTATTTCTACGCAGCTTTCTTAAAGACGTAGGGTGGGTAGTACCCACCCTACAATCTGGGAGATAGACTACCCCATAAGCTAGTTTATTTCCTTGAAGTTTTCCCCTGACCCTCGATAACTGCAAATAAGAATCCTGAAATTCCTTCGATCAGATTTACCCAACTTCCTGAGCTTAATAAATATAGGTTTGCATCAAGTTCTTCTCCATATTTAATTTGATCAAAATATTCAACTCTCCATCCTTTCCCTCTTCCTCTGGCATCTTTGATTTTCAATGGTTGTGAGGAATAAACATTGATTATTATTTTTTCTTTATAAAGCTTCAAAGAATTAAGGAAATCTATTTTTATCTCTATTCCATCTTGTAACAAAGAAGAAGCATTTAAAAGTTGATTATCATATTGATCCGCCACCCAATAATTAATAATATTATTAGTTAAACTTGCATCTTCAATGTATATTTGTAAATTAATGTTATCAATCGTGACATCCCCTCTGTTAAAAATATGAAATGAAGTTTGATATAAAGAATTAATTGATTTGCCCATATATTCTACTTTTATATTCTTTTTGATTTGTCTATCTATCTCTAATAGTGATGATTCACTAACTTTATTAACTCCTATGATTTGAGGCTTTTTGCGAGATAGATAATTGCCAATTGCCCATCCCACTGATGCAACAAGTATTCCAGCAAAGAACACTACATAGTTAGAAAATGCCTCATTAAGAAATAGTTGATCCAATTTCATATATTCAAATTTTATGAGTTTTGGGGTGGGTAATACCCACCCTACTATCTTAATCCAGATGAGACGTTGCCTATCCTATACTGTCGCTGTATCCCACTTCAGATAAGGTAACTTCGCCGCTGTCTCCCGAACCTGGTCAACTTGCTTCACCAGTTGTCCGCAACTATCCCAAGTCCCTGTAATTAGAGTTTGTCGTACCCCTTCAGGCATTGACACAGAGGCTTGAAACTCACCACAGCGAACATTCATGGCTTCTAAATCTACCGTTATTGGTGCTTGCGGATTCTCTTCCAGGATTTTCTGTAACTGCTTCACAGTTTCCGGTTCAGCCGTAACACAGGGAACCCCCATTGCTAAACAGTTACCAAAGAAGATTTCCGCAAAACTTTCACCGAGAATGGCTTGTATGCCCCATTTTTGCAAAGCTTGAGGCGCATGTTCCCGCGAAGAACCACAGCCGAAGTTGCCGTTAACCACTAAAATATCTGCCCCTTGATACTGGGGGCGGTCAAACGGATGTTGCCCTTTTGCTTGGGCGCGGTCATCAGCAAAAGCTTTGTCTCCTAATCCTTCAAAAGTAACACAGCGCAAATAGCGAGCGGGGATAATTCTGTCGGTATCAATATCATTACCCACAACGGGAACGCCTCGTCCTGACACGGTTTTAACTTGACTCATGGATTCACTCCTTTTTTTCTATAAAAAATATATCTCCATTTTCGCTAAGGGTGAGCAAAAGGAGGCGATTGAAATCGCTGCTACACAAACAAAGTCTGCCTGCGCGGACTTCTAAACTTATCAATATAAATTCTAGTCAACCTAAAATGCATCATAGTTGAGTTAGTGCTTTTACCATACAGTTAAGAGTAATATAAATCCTATTTAAATGTATTTACCATTGGATATAAAGATATAATCAACAGACGAATTAGGTTGGGTTGTATGCCTTAACCCAACCTATCTGATACTATCAGCTACTGCCGTTCATCCCTAATTTTCATAGAGAAGGCGATTGAGAATTTCTTGTCCTGCGGGATTGAATACCTGGAGACGAATAATTCTAGGATCATTGGGTCGCCATGCGACTTGATACTGATAATCCCCGTTTTGCCAGATATAAAGGCGGCGTTGAGGATTTCCCCGTACTTTCGCACCTCGGAGAACCAGGTTATCGCCGGTTCGTTGATTAGTACCGTAGTACGTCAGGGCGTTGTTGCTATAGTTAATCGTGACTGACCATTCACCCCCTTGAAATGTCCCCAGAGGAACCCTCGCTTGGGCGACGACAGGTGTTTTAATGATAAACTCGGTAATTGTAGGCGCAGATAGACCGAGAATGGTAGCAAGCGCGATCGCTCTCATATTCATAACTTTTCCTCCGTTGCTGTAATATCAGCCTGGAACGCAATTTCCGGCTAAAACGGTTAACTATAATTGAATTTCAACCCGTTTTAACTGAGATCTTGCAAAATTGGTAATACACCCCAAATGACTCGCTCGGTGGGCAGGATTCACTAACTCTAATATAAGCGTTTCCCGCGTTATAATACTTGCCCATGATCGCGGCGTGACTCAGCTAAAATGGTGGAATAGATTTTACCATTGAATCGGGCGCACGCCATGCGCCCCTACGGTTTCCAGGCTAATGGTTAATTCCTCCAATTATGTGTGCCACGCCACTACATAAAATTGGCTCAAGCTTACTCCATTAAAGGATTTGAACCCGTTTTAACGGGTTTTAGCTTTCAGCCAGAACTTGAGTTCTTGGCTGGCTGGCTGGCTGGCTTGATGGCTACTCACAATAACTGTCTAACATCAGAAACTTTCCCGTTAACCGCCGCCGCTACTACCATGGCTGGACTCATCAACAATGTGCGTCCCGTGGCTGAACCCTGACGCCCTTTAAAATTACGGTTTGAGGACGATGCACTAATTTGATCCCCTTGTAACTTATCCGGATTCATCGCCAAACACATCGAACATCCCGGTTCGCGCCACTCAAACCCCGCTTCGACAAAAATTTTATCCAATCCTTCGGCTTCGGCGTCTTTTTTGACTCGTTCTGAACCCGGAACAACAAACGCCTTCACCCCTTGTGCGACTCGCTTTCCTTGGGCAAATTGGGCGGCTTCGCGTAAATCTGTCAATCGTCCATTGGTGCAACTTCCAATAAAACAGACATCCACTTTTGTTCCTTGAATCGGCGCACCGGGGATAAGCTGCATATACCGATAGGCTTCTTCGGCGATCGCACGTTCTGATTCGGGTAAACTATCGGGTATGGGAATCGCTTCATTTACGGCAATTCCCTGTCCCGGTGTAATTCCCCACGTTACCGTTGGCGCAATCTCTGCCGCATCAAAGGTGAGGATATCATCATAAACGGCATCGGCATCAGAACGCATACTGTTCCACCATTCCACCGCTTTGTTCCAGTCTTCCCCTTTCGGCGCAAAATCTCGCCCTTTGAGATACTCATACGTGACCTGATCCGGATTAATATAACCGCATCTAGCACCGCCTTCAATGGACATATTACACACCGTCATCCGTTCTTCCATCGTCATCTGCTCAAAGGTTGTGCCAGCATACTCATAAGCGTAGCCAACGCCACCTTTGACGCCTAACGTGCGGATGATGTGCAGAATCACATCCTTGGCGTAAACACCGGGAGGAAGTTTCCCGTTAACTTCAATTTTGCGAACCTTAAGTTTAGACAGGGCGAGGGTTTGCGAG